>JAEENW010000054.1 GCA_016283945.1 Bacillota bacterium | reverse complement strand
CTCCGCGCTCGTCAGCACGGGGAAGAACCAGCGGCTCCAGGTGAATTCGCTCTCATCGTCGATGTCGTAGAACTTGCGGTTGAACTTGCGTATCATCGCTCGGGCGGTCCTGTCGTAGTCCGCGCCCTTTCTCAGCCTCCAGCGGTAGAGCGCGCGGGCCTTGCGGCTTATGCGGCCCTTCATCTTCATCATGGTCGCGTCGGCGAGGTCGACCCTGCCGTCCCTGTACTTGAAGCCGAGGTAGTCCCAGGGCTCTCCCGGCCCGTATACGCTGAACTTGTCGGGATTGAGCGCGAGCCCCTTAGCCGCGACGATCTCCTTCAGCTCCGCGAGGCATTCGCCCAGCTGCTCCTGGCTGTCGCAGAGCATGAGTATGTCGTCGGAGTAGCGGAAGCAGGGGACTCCCTTCGCCGCGAAGTGCTCGTCGAGGGAGGCAAGGTATACGTTGGCGCAGAAGGCCGAGAGCGGGACTCCCGCCATTGCGCCTCGCTCCTCCTCTATTATAACGCCGTCAGATACCGCGCGTCCCTCCGAAAAGAACTCCGTGAGGAAGGAGAGCAGGGGAGGGTCGTCCGTTATGATCCCGGCGAGGGTCTCGATCAGTCCGTTCACCGGCATGGAGTTGAAATAGTCGTGTATGTCCGCTTTGAGCACGTGCTTTCCGCCCAGATCCGGGACCGCGAGTATGGACGTGAAGGCCGTCTTCGCGGTATAGCCCTTGCGGAAGGAGAAGCACGAGGGGTGGAAGGCATAGTCATACTTGTAGAGCAGCCAGGTCAGGAGCTTGAGCACCCAGGCCTCGTCTCTGGGGAAGAGGTAAACGGCGCGCTTGCGGCTCGAACCGCTCTTGTTGATCAGCCGCTTTTCGGGCAGACTGAAGCGGAGGGTATCGGCGACCGGCAGGTAGCGCCTCTCGGCGATGTACCCGTCGAGTTCGTCGAACTCCCTCTGCGACATAAGGCTGTGCGATGATCTGTACTCGCGGAAGGCCTCCCACGCGGCGGGATCCGCGAGGCTGTCGAGCAGGCTGATAGCTTTGTCCTCCCCAAAAAACGGACGGCTTGCGATATGAAAAAAGAAAGAGAAAATGCTTTGAAATGCGCAATGCGCATGTTACCGGACTGAACGCGCCCCGGCTGTCTGCAAAGCCCTTTGGGCGGGACGCGCTTCATCCTCCGCAGACGCGGTAAGGCCGCTTTTCTCTTTCTTTTTCGGCTGTATTTAGCTTATAGGTACTTTCCGAGACGCTCCTTTATGTACCAGTAGCGGTTCGGAGCGTGCCCGATGAAGTTTATCATCGGTACGCCGGCCTTTGCGGCCTGCTCCTTGGACCAGCGGTACTCGCGGTGGCGGGTCGTGGTCTTTCCGATGATCATGATGAAGAGCTTGGGAGCTCCGTCCTTGTAGATGCCCAGCGAGTAGTTCATGAAGCGGCCGGTGCCTCCGAGCGTCACCGGGGAGACATCCTCAAAGACCTCGTAGGAGGGGAAGTCCGCCGCGAGCACCTCGAGCAGCTTGCCCTTGCAGTCCATCCCGTCCTCGGGAAGCTCTATGTCGTAGTCCTCTTTGTCGATGCCCTCGTAGGAAGCGGTCGCGTAGCTCACGTCAGTCCTCGCCTGAGCGGCCTTGAGCGCCTCGGGATCGGTGCCCGCCGGGCTTCCGCCGGAGCTCTTGGACTCCTCGAAAGCCTGCTTCAGCTGCTGCCTGGCGTCCTCGGGTATGGCCTCGTTGACCGCTTCCGCGACCTTCTTGAGCTCTCCCGCAAGCCCGCTGAGCGACTCGTTCAGCTTCTTCTGATCCACGTTTTTCAGCAGATTGTCAAATAGACCCATGGTGTTCTCCCTCGCGCGGGGCGCGAACCGGATTGTGCGGGCGGCACAGTCAGATATGCCGCAGCTTATATCTATTCAACTATAATCTATCATGTATAGGCGCGGCTGTAAACGCTATTATTGCGATAAGTGCGGACGCGAAAAAAGCTCCGGACGCCGTGTCCGGAGCTTTGTGACTTTGTGGATCGCCGCCTATCTCGCGATGATCTTGATGATGTCGGAGATGCTGGAGCCCGCGGGGATGGTGAAGGTGCCGGCCTGTACGCTGGTCTCCTTGCCCGCCGCCTTGAGCTCGTCGAGGAAGGCCTGCTCGGATTCGATGAGTCCGGCCTGATAGAGCAGCTTTGCGACGCCCGCAGAGTAGGTACCGCCGGGAATGGTGAACTTGACGTCCTCGGACAGCCCCGCGAAGGAGCTCTGTCCCTGTCCGCTGCCCTCAGCCGGGGTCTCTCCCGCGGCCTGGCCGCCCTCCGCGCCCTGCTGGGTCTCGCCGGCGGGCTCTCCGCTCTCGGAGCCGGAGCTTTCAGCGCCGTTCGGGTCCGCGGCGATATCCTCGGGATCGTCGTTGAGCGTCGGGTCGACCTCGACGGGGTTCAGGTCCACGCCGGTCATGTCGACGCTGGTGATGACGCTGCCCTCGTTCGACTTTGAGGCGAGGTACTTCGGATAGTCCATGATGGTGTCGACGCGCCAGACGATGATGCCCGTCGTGACGATCACTATCAGGAGCGCTACGAAGATGTCGTTAAAATCGTAGATGAGATCTCTGATCTTGTTCATTTCATGTCCTTTCCGTCTTGCCCCTGAGGGGCGGATGCTTCGGCACGCTCAGGCCGCCTTCCGGTCTGAGACAGTTATGAGTTTACGCCCTCTCTCGGGCGGATCTTTCCATGTTTCTCTTCGCGTCGCGCCTGGCCATGTCCTCGCGCTTGTCGTAGAGCTTCTTGCCCTTGGCGACCGCGATCTCCAGCTTGGCCTTGCCCTTGGGGTTGAGGTAGAGCTGGACGGGCACGAGCGTAAGTCCCTGCTGGCTGACGGCTCCCGCGAGCTTGCGGATCTCCTTCTTGTGGAGCAGGAGCTTCTTCGGCCTCATCGGGTCGGTGTTGTAGCGGTTGCCCTTGTCGTAGGGACTTATGTTCATATTATAGACCCAAAGCTCCCCCTTGTCGATCTTGGCGAAGGAGTCGCGGAGGTTCACCGTGCCGGCGCGCACGGACTTGATCTCCGTGCCGCTGAGCACTATGCCGGCCTCGTACTTCTCCAGGAAGAAGAAGTCGTGAGCCGCTTTTTTGTTGTTTGATACTATCTTGTTGGGCATATGCAGGCGGCGCCTTCCGCGCCTTTGCTTTCCGCTGCCGGCGTCCCTTCCGCCAGAGCTATTTGTAAACGCTTCCCATCTTGTTGAATGGATAGAGCCTGAACACGACCTTGCCTACGACGTCGTCGAAGGCCACGAGGCCGACGCTCTTCGAGCGGCTGTCCGAGCTGTTCTGGCGGTTGTCTCCCATGACGAAGATCCTGCCCTCGGGGATGGTGATCTCGGCCATCTCGGTGCCGGTGTAGCCCTCCTTCGTGTAGGGCTCGTCGATCGCCTCGCCGTTGAGGTAGACCTTGCCGCCGGTGATGGAGATCGTGTCTCCCGGGAGGGCGATGACCCTCTTGACGAGCAGCTTCTTGGCACCGTTGGCGGAGGTCATGTTGGACTTGAAGACCACGATGTCCCCGCGCTTCATCTCTCCGAATATGGTGTACGACTGCCTGCTGACGAATACGTAGTCGTTGTTGAGGAGGGTGTTGCTCATGGAGCTCTCCTTGACTATCGTCGGCCTGACGAAGAAAAGTATGACGGCGCTCAGGATTATGGCAGTGCCTATATCCTTGATCCATTCCTTGGCGTTCTCGCTCAGTTTCATCCCTTTATGATCTCTCTTCCGAAAAGCTCCAGCTGCAGCGCTGCCCACTCGGGCGGGAGCGGGGCGCTGATCTCGAGTCCGTTCAGATGGCTGAGCGGCTCGGGGAGCGATATGAATTGTACCCTCGCAGCGTGAAGAAGCTGTGTAGTTTTTCCGTTTTGGGCGGAAATACTGCCGCCTCCGCGCGCGGCGCGGGCTCCGTACTTGGTGTCGCCGAGCAGCGGGTGCCCGGCGTAGCTCATGTGAGCCCTTATCTGGTGGCTGCGGCCGGTGACGAGCTCGACCTCGCACAGGGTGTATCTCCCGTTCGAGTAGAGCGGGCGGACCGCGGTCTCTATGTATCTGCCCTCAGCCGAGCTGAGCGGCAGGACTCTTCCTCTGTTCTTCAGCTCGTCCTTGACGAGCCTGTTCTTCAGGAGCAGCTCCTTCTCGAGCCGTCCCTCCGCTATGGTGAGGTAATACTTCCTCAGCGGGCGCCTCTGCGCGTCCTCGGGGCTCTCGGGGATCTCCCTGAAGGCCGCTGAGAGCACTCTCAGCGCCTCGGCGCTCTTGCCGAAGACCACGAGGCCGGTGGTGTTGCGGTCCAGCCTGTGGACGGGGCTGGGGCGGAAGCTCTTCTCCAGCCTCGGGGAATACGCTCCGGTCTCGATCAGATAGTCCGTCACCTGATTGGCGAGGGTGTCCTTCTTCTCGGAGCTGTCCCCGTGGACCAGCAGGCCGAAGGGCTTGCTCACGGCGATGATGTCATCGTCCTCGTAGCAGATCCTGAACTGGCGCTTGGCGCGGCGCCTCTCGGGCTGCCTGGCGTAGGCGGCTATGTCCTGGTCGGAGAGGTAGAGGCTCAGGACGTCGCCCTCCTCGAGCATGTAGTCCTCCTTCTGCCTCCTCCCGTTTATCTTTACGTCCTTGCGGACGATTTTATAGACCGCCGACAGCGGTGCGCGGGAAAGATATTTTTTGAGAAATCTGTCCAGGCGCTGTCCGGCGTCGTTTTTTTCGATGGTAAGCTCTTTCATCCGCTGCTGAGCAGAGGGCGCGGTCCTTTGACGCGGGGCCGCGCCCCGGTGCGTTGTCTACTCCGCGTCCTCGAAGTTGACGCGTACCTGCATCTTGCCGCCCTTGAGCATGAGCTTGCCCATGGCGAAGACGGTGTCGATCTGCAGATCGTCGGTGAGGAGCACGATGTCGGCGTCGTAACCCTCGGCGAGCACGCCCTTGGTGTCGAACTTGAGGGCCTTGGCCGGGTTGACGGTCGCGATCTTGAGGGCGTCCTCGAGCTTGTAGCCCTTCTTCTGGACGAGTCCGCGGACCACGTTGAACAGGGCGCTGATCTTGCCGGCGCCGATGCCGATCATCTCGTTCTTTTCGTTCCAGACGGGCATGGAGCCGTTTCCGTCGGTGGAGAGGGTGATGTGTCCGTCCGGGCACTCCCTGAGAACTCTGTCGAGCTTCTCGAGGGTCTCGTCCATGATGTGATCCTTCGCGGTGAAGTCGGCGTAGCCGCCCATCTTGGTGAACTTGATGGCGTCGTCGACGCACTTCTCGCAGTGGGTCGGGCGGAAGGTGCTGACGGGGATCTGGCTGTTCTCGAGCACCTCGAATACGGGGGCGAGCCCTCTGGGATCGAGGCCCATGTGGATGTGCACCTCGCCGACCTTGCCGGACATGAGGCCCGCGACTCTCGCGTCAGCGGCTACCCTGCGGAACTCCTCCATGCTCATGTAGCTGGCCCTGTGGTCGGAGATGCAGGTCTTGACGCCGATGATCTCCTTGATGAAGGTGATGTCCTTCAGGACGCTGCCGGTGAGGGTGGGGGAGGGATACTGATAGCTTCCGGTGAGGCAGTAGGCGGTGATGCCGAACTCGTTGAGAGCCTTGGTCTTGGCCACGAGATTCTCGACGCTCCTGGTTATGCCGTCGGTGCCGAGCACGCCTACGATGGTGGTGACGCCGGCTTTGACGGGAGCCGAGAGCTTGAGTCCGGGGACCTGGGTGACGAAGCTGCCCTCGCCGCCGCCTCCGGTGACGTGGACGTGCTGATCGATGAGGCCCGGGCTCGCCTTCATGCCCTTGCCGTCTATCCTCTCGCCGCCGGCGTAGCTGATGGCGACCTTGTCGGCGATCTTCTCGATGGAACTTCCGGAGACGAGGATCTCGCTGTCCTTCCACTCTCCGTCCCTGAAGACCTTGACGTTCTTGATGAGTTTGATCATGGTTAGATGCCTCCTTAAAGCGCCGCGTGAGTCCGGCGCGAGCGATCTGTGTGAGGGGCGCGGGGGCGCCTGCGGCGCCCCGCGGCGCGCTGGAAGCGCGCCTGCCCGCGCGCAGCGCGGGCCGCGCCCCTTTTCCCTTCCTTAACCGAGCAGCTCGAGTGCTTCCTCCACCGTGGGCATGTCAGCGATAGAAGTCGCGTAGTGAGCGTAGGAGACGGTGCCGTCCTCCTCTACGATGAAGAAGGCGGGCAGCTGGAGCTCGTCGCCCTCGTAATCGCCGTGGGTGAGGCCCCTCGCCTGGATAGCGGCCCTCTTGGCCGCGAAGCGCTCCCTCTCCTCGGGAGTCCCGCCGAGCTCTTCCTTGTCCCTGGCGGCGCGGATATCGAGCTCCTTGTAGAAGCAGAAATCCGGGTCGGAGATGATGTCGAAGGGCACCGGGCGCTTCTCGAGGTCGTCTCTGAGGTGAGCCTTGTCGCTCTGCATCACGACGAAGACCTGGGCGTTCTTCTCGAGGAACTTGTCGTAGCTCTCGGAGATCAGCGCGACGTCGAAATTGCAGCTGGTGCAGCCGATGTACCTGAGAACCCAGAATATGGTCCTGCCCTTGAGCACGGAGCTCACGCTGAGCCCCTCCTTGAAAGCGGTATCGAACTTGAGATCCGGGAATCTGTCTCCGGCTTTGATCCTTGCCATGTGATTCTCCTTTCGTGCGTTTTTAGTATACGCCTTTGGGAGGACAGGGCGCGCGGCGTCCTACCTCCCCATTTTGAGCCATCTTATATTATATCCGAAAGCCCGCCCCATTTCAACGTGAGACGAGCTTTGACGAGCGGCTAGAATCCGTACTTCTCGATCTTTCCGCAGTCGGTATCGAACTCTCTTCCCACGAGCAGGCCGTTGGTCGCCCAGGATATCTGCACCTGTCTTCCGCCCGCGCCCTCGCGGTAGACCCTGACCTTCTGGCCGCGGCCGCCCGTCCCGTAGTAATAGGACTGGTAGACCGTGTCGGGATCGTCCGCGAACGTGAACGCGTCCGGAAGCTTCTCAAGCGGGACCCTTCCGTAGGTCTCGTCCTGGTCGAAGTATTCCTTTTCTTCCTCCTCTTCGCCGCTCCGGCTGCTCCCGGACCGAGAGGCGGAAGAGCTGTCCGGGCTCACGTTTGCCATCATGTTCCTGAGCAGCTCAGTGTTCCCGCTGCCGCGGGACGAGCTGCTGTAACTGCCCGTGGCGCGGTCCTTGATCGCTTCGAAGAGGAATACGGCTCCGAAGATCACCGCGGCGAGCATCGCCGGATAGAAAAAGATTATGAGAAGCAGTCTGATCATGATACACTCCTTTACTTTCCGTGCGCTCCGCGCGCCGGCTTATAGAAAAACGCCATGCCGCCCGCTGCGGCAGCGTCGTTATCTGAGTTCGCCGTACCTTTGCATCACCGCGGCGAGTTCGGCCCTCGTGAGGCCGTCCGAGGGGCGCAGGTTCATGTTCCCTTCGCCGTCCGCATCGCCGGTGACGATCTCCGCGCTTACCGCCCAGCTGAAGGCCTCGACCGCTTCGGGGCTGAGCTCCCCCGCGTCCGCGTAAGCCGAAAGGTCCGCGGATACGTCCGGATTGGCGTCTTTGAAGAGACGGTGATACCTGTAGAGAGCCTCGACGAGCTCCCGCCTCTGCGCGGGCTCCTCAGCCCCTGAAGGGTCTGAGGCTGCCGCTATGCCATTTTCCAGGCACCAGGAGCGCGCCGCGGCGTACCAGGGGCTCAGTTCTGCGGCTTCCGGGACGACGCTCTCTCCGTTTGCCGTTTCTCCCTGGCCGCCGGCGTCTCCGCTACCGGGCTCGCCCGCGAGCTGGTACATCATCTGCCATAGCATTGCGCGGCTCACAGTCCCGCGCGGCTCAAAGCCCGCTCCGGTGCCCCTGAGCACAGATCTCTCCGCGCACCAAATCACGCTATCGTAGAACCAGTCGCCCGGCCTCACATCGGGGAAGAGCAGGGCGCTTCCGGCGGCGTTCTGTCCGCCGGCTCCATCGTTCGAAGCAGCTGCCCACTCCGCGTATCCTCCCGCCGGCGCAGCCGCGTCCATATTCCCCTCAGGCCCGTAGGCGGTCCTCTCGAAGGCCTCGCCGAGCGTCTGCCTCCAGGGGTTATCCTCCCGCGGATCGGTCGGATCCCAGCCCTCGTTATCGCTGCCCTCGACCTTTTCGACGGCGCGCGGCGGCTTGCCGAGCGGGCCTTCGCCGTCCTCGGAGGTGACCCTGACGACCGTCCCGACGGGGCAGTTGTCGTATATCCACTTCGCGTCGCCGACCTGAAGCCTCACGCAGCCCAGAGACGCCGGACCGCCCAGCATGTCGTACTCATAGCTGAGCAGGGCGGAGGGCTCGGCCTTGGAAAAGCAGACCGAATGGAAGAGTATCGAGCCGTTGAAGCGCGTCGCGTACTGCCCGTAGCTCCCGTCGACCATGAGGCGCCACTCGTAGCGCTGGCCGTAGATGCTGAAGGTCCCGAGAGGCGTTCCGCTCCCGGCCTTGCCCGTGGAGCATATCATCGAGCGCACGGGAACGCTGTAGCAGCCGTCCTCCCCGAGCCTGTAGACCGTGACGACGTTCTCCTTCGTGTTGACGCAGATCAGGTATGGCGAGCCGTTTCCCCTGACCGAGGCCGCGTAGCTCTTCAGGTCCTCGGCGAGGGCGGGCGCGGCGATAAGCCCCGCGGCGGCCGCGAGCGAGGCGGCGAGCGCCAGGGCGGCGATCTTCCTCAAGCATGCTCCGGTCTTTTTCTTCACTGCGCACCTCCCGCGGGCTTCATCCCGATGCCGCCGGCATGACCCGGCTTACGCCCGGTCCCGCGATCTATTCCAATAGATTATACCAGAAATCCGGGCGCCATACCGCTCCATCGTCCGTGTAACATACTCTTAATTTGACCTTTTCCGCCCCCGTGCTACAATGTATACAGCAAGGCTTCGCGCTTAGCGTCCCGGGGGCGTAAAGGTTTCGACGGGGACAGTGAAGTCGGGTAAGCGAGCCGCAGTCGGATAGGCCTGCGTTAAAAATATCCGCGTTTTAAAAGAAACGACAACAGAAACAACAATTTCGCACTCGCAGCTTAGTCTGCGCCGCGCGTCCTTCCTGATTCGCCTGTAGGTCAGGGTAAGGGCGTCAAGCATACAGGAAACCCGCAGGGAGTTCCCGGTACCTGCGAGAACAACGGGATGGGGCGACCCCTAGTCTGCTGACGGACGATCGGAAGCCCGAGATCTAAATCATCAGCTGCGCTCGGAGAAAGCCTGCCGGAATTGTTTTCGGACGTGAGTTCGACTCTCACCGCCTTCACCAAAAATCGGGTCCGGACCACCAGTTGGTCCGGACCTTTATTTTTTAAGCATTGAGCCGAAAAGCCTTGGAAATACTGAAGTTTCGGGCTCGGAGCAA
>JAEENW010000053.1 GCA_016283945.1 Bacillota bacterium | reverse complement strand
CTCCTAGCCTTCCTCCCCCTTCAGCGCATGTAGTCCTTGGGAGCCACAGGCACACCGTTCTCCCTCAGCTCGAAGTGCAGGCAGGGCCCGGTTACCAGGCCGCTCGCCCCGGCGAGGCCTATGACCTCGCCCTCGCCTATCTCGTCGCCGGTCTCAACGGAGATCTCGCTCAGATGTCCGTAGACCGTCGTGTAGACCTCGTCGTGCTGAATGATGACGTAATTTCCGAGCATCTGCTCGAAGCCGGTCTCGGAGACGGTTCCCGCCGCCGCGGCGAGCACCTGATCTCCGGTCTCAGCCCTGAAATCGATGCCGCTGTGATCCGGCCTCTCGAGCACTCTCCCGCTGTCGTCGGAGACGTAGAAATCCATGGTTATGACGAAGCGGTCGGATTCGGTCTCGGGGAGGGAGTCCATGGCCGCGGTATATGTCACTGCCCTGTTCGCGCTGTCCTCAGTCTCCTCAGCCTCCTCGGCCGCGGCTCCGGCGCTCTGCGCGCTCCCGGCGGCCGGGATCCCCTTGAGCTCCGCGTTCTGCGCGCTTTGAACCTTCAGCGCGGTCTCGGGGACTTCAATGCTGTTCTCCGCAGCTTCAGGCTCCGCGCTCTGCTCCTCCGCGCTCATGGGAGCCTCGGCGTTCTTCGCGGAACCCATCAACAGCATCCTCCTGATGCTGAAGGGCCCGTTTCCTCCGTATATGCCCGCGACCGAGAAGACCAGAATCGCAGCCGCCGCGGCCCATGCCCAGGCCCTGCGCCCCGAGCGGGAGCGCCTGAGCCCCGAGCCGGCCGAATAGCGCGAGTTCCGGCCGCTGAAGCCCGCCGCCTGCGCCGCGCTCATCATCTCGGCCTCGTGATCCCTGAGGGCGCGCTGCTCGCTGCCCTTGAGCCTGACACCGGTCTCGCTCTCGAAGATCCTCTTTATATTCTCTCCGTTCTCTTTCGTATATCTCATCGAACTATACCTCTCTCCGCCAGTCCGGTACGAAGCCTCATCTTGCCGCTCTGTATGGCGTTATAGACCTTCTTCACCGGGATATCCATCGCTTTGGATATCTCGCCGGGCTTCTGTCCGTAGCAGAATCTCCTCACAATGATGTCCCTCTCGTCTGCGGGCAGCTCCCCGATCGCCTCCGCGATCAGGCTGCTGCGCTCCTTGAGGGCCATCCCTTCCGCAGGATCGGAATCTGAGCCGAGGATCTCATCGTTTAATTCGAGCGGGAGGTGGCGGCTGAGCTGCCTGAAGCGGTCTATAGCCTTGTTCCTCGCGAGCGCGCTCAAAAAGGCCTTGAGGCTGCCCCGCGAGCTGTCGAAGCTCTCCGGGCGCCTCCAGATCTGGATGAACACGTCGGCGACGCACTCCTCAACGTCGGAGGGCGTTCCCGCCTTTTCCAGGACCGAGGCGCCGATCTTGAAGAGGAGCCTGCTGTAGGCGTCCATGAGCTCCTCTATCGCGCTCTCGTCCTTGTCTTTGATGCGTTTTATGAGTTCTTCGTCTCTCAAATGCCTGCTCCTTTCCGACCGGTCATCTATATTACGAAGCCGGCGCGGTTTTTCGGGTATAGTATGAAAAAAGAGACCGCGGGATCCCCGCAGTCTCATGATAACACATTGTGCGAATGATGAAGATGACGCTTGCACCGCAGCTGATGGGGAGGAGCCTCGCGGCAGGACCCGCTCAAAGCCTTTCGCGGAGCCTTCCGAGCCCTCTACATCAGCGGGGCGAAGAGCCTCAGTATCGAGATGAAGAACGCCTTCACCACGTTCTCGCTGCTCTCGAAAGCCCTCATCTGGTGCCCGGCGGCGATGGTCCTCAGCACGTCGTCCCTGATGTCTATGATCTTGCGCGATCCGTAGATGTAGGTGCCGTTCTCGAAGTGCAGGTAGAGGCTGCGGAAATCGAGGTTGATGGTCCCTACGGTCGCGACGCGGTCGTCGCTCACGAAGACCTTGCCGTGCACGAAGCCGGGGGTGTACTCGATGATCTTTACCCCGCCCTCTATGAGCTGGTGGTAGTAGGACCTGGTGATCTTCCAGATGATCTTCTTGTCGGGGATGCCCGGCGTGACTATCCTCACGTCCACCCCGCGCTTCGCCGCGAGTATGAGCGCGTTGAGGAACTCGTTGTCGATGATCAGGTAGGGCGTGACTATGTAGACGTAGTCCCTGGCCTGATTGATTATGTTCATGTAGATGTCCTGGCTGACGATCTCGTTGTCGAGCGGGCTCTCGCCGTAGGGCGCGATGTAGCCGTCGAAGCTCGCCGCGGAGGTCGGGATCGACTCGGTCACGGACCCGTAGGCGGCTTCAGCCTCCTGCGCCGCCCTGCCGGAGCCGCCCGCCGGGGAGCTGCCGCTTGCGGGCCTGAAGCGCTCGTAGTCGTCGTCCGTAGGCCTCAGGGCGTTCCACATCGTGAGGAAGAGCACGGTGTAGGACCAGACCGCGTCACCGCGCACTCGTATGACGTTGTCCTTCCAGTGGCCGAAGCGCTCCTTGACGTTGATGTACTCGTCGGCGAGGTTGATGCCGCCCGAGAAGGCGACCCTTCCGTCCACGACGAGGATCTTGCGGTGGTCGCGGTGGTTCATTATCGCGGCTATGACCGGGTTGATGCGGTTGAAGGCGACGCACTTGATCCCGCTCTTCTCGAGGGTCTTCGCGTAGCTCGGGCTGAGGGTCCTGAAGGAGCCGAAGTCGTCGTACATCACGCGCACGTCGACTCCCTCCGCGACCTTCTCCCTGAGTATCTCGAGTATGGGATCCCACATGGTCCCCCTCTCGATGATGAAATACTCGAGGAAGATGAAGCTCTTCGCGGAGCGCAGCGCGGCGAGCATCGCGGGATAGCCCTCCTCGCCGAGCGTATAGTAGTCGAAGCCGGTGTTCCTGTAGATCGGGAAGCCCGCTGATTCGGAGATGTACCTGAACTGGCCCTTGATGTCGGCCGCCCTCGCGGAGAGCTCCGCCATGACCTGGCGGTCCTGGGTGTAGTACTTCTTGTCCTCGGCGGTCCTGTTCACTATGCTCCAGAGGGTCCTGGAGGTGATCAGGTTGGCGCCGAAGCCCAGATACAGCGCCGTACCGAAGATCGGCGAGATCATGATCAGCAGTATCCAGACTATGTCGGAGGACAGGTGCCTGGAGTTGTTCACGAGCCAGAGTATGACAAAGAGACCGGCTATCCTGAGCACGGTCTCGATGATCGAGGCATATGGGTTGAACCAGCCGATCACGCGCGCGAGGAGCAGAGCCTCGAGCACGACGACGATCGCCATGAAGGTTATGCGATTGAATATCTTGCCAAGTATTTTCATGAGATGTCGAGAAGGGCCGGGTTCTCAACGCCCTTCATCGAGCTGAGCGCGGACAGGACGTCGGGAAGCGGGTCCATCTTCTCCATATCCACGCAGATCACTACGCTCGCGCGGCCGGCGATGGGGGGATTCTGAAGTATCGTGAGGACGTTTCCGCCGTGCCCGGCTATGAGGCCGAGGACGCTGCCGAGGACTCCCGCCTCGTGGCGCAGCATCATGGAGATGACTGCTTTGCGCGAGCTGTCGTCCTCAGACGGCCTGAAGATGTAGTCCTTGTATTTGTAATAGGTGCTGCGGGAGATGCCCACGCGCCTTACGGCCTCGCTGATCTCCCTGCACTCGCCGCTCTTGAGGAGCTCGCGCGCAAGGACCACCTTGTCGTAGTAGTCCGGAAGTATCTTCTTGTGGACTATGAAGTACTCGCCGCTGTTCATGGCCTAGCCCTCCTCGATGACGGCTCCGCTCCTGTCCACCCGGACGCTGACTACCTCCCATTTGGCGATGAGGCCGGAGAGAGCGCTCTGCATCCTCTCCTTCATGCCCGGGCCGCCGCCCACGGAGAGCAGAGTGCTTCCGGAGCCGCTGATGACGAGCCCGTCAGCTCCGAGCTCGATGGCCTTGTCGTGGATGAAGTCGAAGTCGTGGATGAGCTGCTTTCTGTATGGCTGGTGGATCATGTCGCTGAGGCCGACCCTGAGAAGATCGGGAGAGCCGTTCTCAAAGCCCTTGAGCAGCAGCGGAAGGCGTCCGAGCGAATACACCGCGTCGTCGGTCGGAAGGTGGGTCGGCATGAGCGCCCTCGCCTTGGCCGTGGAGACCTCGAAGTCGGGTATGTAGAGCAGGAACTGCAGGTAGGACGAGATGTCGAAGTTGGTCCTGTAGACCCTGTCGCCGTCCTTTGTGGAGGCGCAGAGCGCGCCGAAGAGCGCGGGCGCCACGTTGTCCGGATGTCCCTCGAGCTTGCAGGCGATCTGCAGCATGTCGTCCCTGGTGAGCGAGCCGCCGTGGATGCGGTTGGCGGCCATGATGCCGGCTACCGTGAGCGACGCGCTGGAGCCGAGGCCCCTGGACATGGGGATGGACGAGTCGATGTCGATGGCAAGCCCCGTCGGGAGCGGTGCGCCGAGGACGTCGAGCGTCTTCTTGTAGGCGATGTACGCGAGATTGTACTCGTTGGAGTAGTAGGTGTCGCAGCCGGTGAACCTGAGGCCCTCGCCGCCCTCCTCGAAGCTGGTGCGGCAGTAGATGTTCCAGGCGATGCCCAGAGCGTCAAAGCCGGGGCCGAGGTTCGCGGATGTCGCGGGTACTCTTACTGTAACTTTCATCTATATCCTCCCCTTGATGTATGCGGTGATCCCGCCCCTTTCGATGACGTCCCTGTGCAGCAGCGGAAGGCTCCTCAGCTCCGCGAGCCCCGGAGGGACCGGGATGCCCGTGAAGGCGCTGAGCGCGTCCATAGCCTCAAAGCCCGACTCCGGCACGGGGCGGCCGAGCGCCGCCAGTATGGCCGGTGCGAACTTGAAGGGCGACGCGGTCGACAGGACGACGTCGCCGGGCTCGCTGCAGGCGAAAGCGACGGCCGTGTGGGTGTCCATCAGGTAGCCGTCCTTCTCCCAAAGCTTCTTTATCTCCTCCGCGGCCCTCGCGTCGTCCGCGCAGCCGCAGCCGAAGTCGGCGCGTATGCTCTCCATCACGCCCGCGGGAGCCTCGTAGACCCCGTCCCGGGCGAGCCTCTCCATGAGCTCCGCCGTCAGGCGGTCGTCCATGCCGGAGGCGAAGAAGAGCAGTCTCTCCAGGTTGCTGGAGACCAGTATGTCCATCGAGGGCGACTGAGTGAGGGCGAGCTCCCTCCTGCGGTCGTAAACCCCCGTGCTGAGAAAATCCGTGAGCACGCGGTTGGCGTTGGAGGCGCAGCGCAGCTTCCCCACGGGAAGCCCCATGCGCTTCGCGAGCCAGCCCGCGAGTATGTCTCCGAAGTTGCCGGTCGGAACGGTGAAGCTGACCGGGTCTCCCCAGGACACGCTCCCCTCCTCGAGCAGCCTTCCGTAGGCGTAGAAATAGTAGGCGACCTGCGGCGCGAGCCTTCCGATGTTGATCGAGTTGGCGCTCGAGAGCACCGCCCTGTCGGTCCTGATCTCCTCGAAGGCCTGCTTGACCCCGCGCTGGGCATCGTCGAAGTTGCCCTCGATCGCGCAGACGCACACGTTGCTCCCCTTTTGGGTCTGCATCTGGGCCTTCTGCACCGCGCTCACCCCGTCCACGGGGTAAAAGACCATGATCCTGGTCCCGGGGACGTCCGCAAAGCCCGCGAGCGCGGCCTTTCCGGTATCCCCGCTGGTGGCGGTGAGTATCACTGCCTCGCGGCTCTCGCCGTTCATGCGCTGCGCCGCGGTGAGCAGCCTCGGAAGCACGCAGAGCGCCATGTCCTTGAAGGCGCTGGTGGGACCGTGCCAGAGCTCGAGAAGGCGCCTTCCGCCGGCCTCCTTCAGCGCCACGCGCTGAGGGACGTCGAACTTGCCCTCGTAGCCGCCGCTGACGCAGCGGGCGATCACATCCTCCCCGAAGTCCGGGAGCAGCCTCCCTATGACCCTCGCGGCTATCATGTCGTAGCTGAAGCTCCTGAGCTCAGCCTCGCCGAGATCCGCTGAGGGTATCTCCTCGGGGACGTAGAGCCCTCCGTCCGGCGCGAGTCCTCTGAGAACCGCCTGGGACGGACTGACCGACTCAGCCCTGTTTCTGGTGCTTACATATCTCATAACATTACTATTTTATCAGAAGTTCGGCGATCTGAACAGCGTTTGTGGCCGCGCCCTTGCGGATCTGGTCGCCGCAGCACCAGAGCGCGATGCCGTTGTCCAGAGCGAGGTCCTTCCTGATCCTTCCGACGAAGACGAGGTCCTGGTCGCTGGTGTCGAGGGGCATCGGGTAGACCTCCGCCGCGGGATCGTCGCAGAGCACCGCGCCGGGAGCCGCCTGTATCGCGGCGCGCACGGCGTCGAGTCCGAGCTCCTCCTCGAGCTCGAGCTGGATGCTGATGGAGTGCGACCTGTAGACCGGAACCCGCACGCAGGTGCAGCTCACCTTCACGTCAGGAAGGTGCATGATCTTGCGGCCCTCGTTCTGGAGCTTCATCTCCTCGGAGGAGTAGCCGTTGTCCTTCATCCCGCCGATCTTGGGGATGAGGTTGAAGGCGATCTGATGCGCGAAGGTCTTCATCTCGGGCAGAGGCTCGCCCGCGGCGAGCGCCCTGCTCTGGGCCTCGAGCTCCCTGAGCCCGCCTATGCCGGCTCCGGACACGGCCTGATAGCTGGAAGCTATGATCTTCCTGGCCGGAGAGAGCTTGATTATCGGGTAGACCGCGACCGCGGCGATTATGGTCACGCAGTTGGGGTTTGAGATGATGCCCTTGTGCCACGCCACGTCTCCGGCGTTGACCTCGGGGACTATGAGCGGGACCTCGGGGTCCAGCCTGAACTCGCTGGAGTTGTCCACGAAGACCGCTCCCGCCTTCCTGATGTGCGGGGCCATCTCGCGGGCTATGTCGTTCTCGGCGGCTCCGAGCACTATGTCCATGCCCTTGAAGGAGTCCGGGCCGGCCTCCCTGATCTCGACCTCGCCGCCCCTGAAGGGCAGCTTCTTTCCGGCGCTCCTCGCGCTGGCGAGGGGCACGAGCTCGTCGACGGGGAAGTTCCTCTCGGCGAGGACCTTGAGCATCTCGCTACCTACGGCGCCTGTCGCGCCGAGCACCGCTACCTTGTATCCCATATCAGTTCCTCCTTGTAAAGCTGTCGTACAGCACCTTGATCGTGCGCTCGAAGTCCGCGTCCGCGACGCCCATGAGTATCGTGAGCTCCTCCGCGCCCTGAGCTATCATCCTTATATTGATCCTGTTCTCGCCCAGCGCCGCGAAGAGCCTGCCCGAGATGCCCGGGCGGAAGACCATCCTGCGGCTGACGCAGGCGACCAGCGATATGCCCTCCGAGACCTTGACCGCGGCCCTGCCGCAGATCTCCTCGATCTCGCTGACGAGCTGGTAGATGTGAGGCTTGAGTGCCTCGCCGTTGGCCACCACGGAGAAGGCGTCCACGCCGGAGCTTATGTGCTCCACGCGTATGCCGTACTTCTCGAAGAGCTTGAGCACGCTCCTGAAGACTCCCATGCTCTGGCCTATGTTCTCGTAGCGGACATCCAGTATGGTGAAGCCCCTGCGCCCGGTGACTCCGGTGATGTAGAACTCGTCGTCCTCGGACTCGAAGCTCTCGGCGATGAAGGTTCCCGCCGCCTCGGGGTCGTTGGTGTTCCTGATGTTGACGGGGATGCCGGCCTCCCTCACCGGGAAGACCGCCGCCTCGTGCAGGACCTTGGCTCCCATGTAGGTGAGCTCCCTGAGCTCGTCGTAGGTGATCTGCGGGATGGGATAGGGATCGTCCACTATTCCGGGATCCGCCATCAGTATGCCGGGGACGTCGGTCCAGTTCTCGTAGACGTCCGCCTCCAGCGCCGCCGCGAGCAGGGCTCCGGTGATGTCCGAGCCGCCCCTGTTCATGAGCGCGAGCTTGCCGTCGGGCATGGTCCCGAAGAAGCCCGGTACCACGACGCGGCCCTTCGACGAGTTGTAGGCGAGCCTCAGGGCCTCGTAGGTCTTCTTCCTGTCGACCTCGCGGTCGAAGCCGAAGAAGACCGTCCCGAAGGCGTCCACGAAGTCGTAGTCCAGGTAAGCCGCCATGAGCTTGGCCGAGAGGTACTCACCTCTGGATACGAGGTAATCCTCGCCCGCTCCCGCGGCTATGTTCTCCCGGATGAGATCGAACTCGGCGTCTATGTCGAGATCCACGCCCAGGCCCGAGGCTATCTCCCTGTAGCGGCTCTCGATGAGCCCGAGTATGCTCTCGTGGTCGACGCCGTACTTGATGTGCGCGTAGCACAGGTACAGCAGGTCGGTGATCTTGTTGTCCTTCTTGAAGCGCTTTCCGGGGGCGCTGACGACGACCGCCGCCCTCGCCGGATCCCTGAGCACTATGTCCTTTACCTTTTCGAACTGCGCGGAGTCCGCGAGCGAGCTCCCG
>JAEENW010000003.1 GCA_016283945.1 Bacillota bacterium | reverse complement strand
AGCGTGAAGATCAACGGCATCGACATGCTCGCCCTGGCACCGGAGCAGCTGGAGAAGGTGCGCGGCAAGGAGATCTCCATGATCTTCCAGGACCCCATGACCTCCCTGAACCCGGTGTTCACCGTGGGCGACCAGATCGCCGAGTCCATCATCATCCACGAGCAGGTGGACAAGAAAGAGGCATGGATCCGCACCTGCCAGATGCTGGAGACCGTGGGCATCCCCGCCGAGCGCGCCACCGAGTACCCCCACCAGTTCTCCGGCGGCATGAAGCAGCGCGTGATCATCGCCATCGCCCTGGCCTGCCATCCCAAGGTGCTGATCGCCGACGAGCCCACCACCGCCCTGGATGTGACCATCCAGGCCCAGGTGCTGGATCTGATGCGGGAGCTGCGCAAGAACTTCAACACCTCCATGATCATGATCACCCACGATCTGGGCATCGTGGCGGAGATCTGCGACGAGGTGGCCATCATGTACGCCGGCCGCATCGTGGAGAAGGGCACGCTGGAGGAGGTCTTTGACCACACCAAGCACCCCTACACCGAGGGCCTGTTCAACTCCCTGCCCAACATCGAGGACAGGAGCGCCAAGCTCCGCCCCATACCCGGACTCATGCCGGATCCGACGAAGCTCCCCAAGGGCTGCGCCTTCGCGCCCCGCTGTCCGTACGCGAGGCCGGAGTGCATAGAGACTCCGCAGAAGGACCGCTTCTTCTCGCCCACGCACAAGGCGCTGTGCTCGGCTTATGACGATCCTTCCTTCAGGATCGAGAGGGAGGAGGTATAGTCATGGCAGACAACATACTCGAAGTCAGAAACCTCAAGAAATACTTCAAGACCAACCGCGGGACCCTTCACGCGGTCGATGACCTCAGCTTCACCATCGAGAGGGGCAAGACCCTCGGCATCGTAGGCGAGTCCGGCTGCGGAAAGTCCACGACCGGCCGCTGCGTCATGCGCCTCATCGAGCCGACCAGCGGAGAGATCATCTTCGACGGCGTAGACATCATGAAGCTGAGCACCAGGGAGATGCGCGAGCGTCGCAAGGACATCCAGATCATCTTCCAGGATCCTTTCTCTTCCCTCGATCCCAGGAGCACGGTCATGCAGACCATAGCCGAGGGCGTCAAGGTGACGGGCAAGTACAACACCCCCCAGGAGATCGAGAACAGGGTGGTCGAGCTGATGGACACCGTAGGACTCGCCGAGAGGCTCATCAACGCCTATCCGCACGAGCTCGACGGAGGACGCCGCCAGAGGATAGGCATAGCCAGAGCCCTCGCGGTGGAGCCCAAGCTCATCATCTGCGACGAGCCCGTATCCGCGCTCGACGTGTCCATTCAGGCTCAGATCCTGAACCTCCTCAGGGACCTTCAGGAGAAGCTCGGCCTGACCTATATCTTCATCACCCACGACCTCGCCGTCGTCAACCACATCTCCGACGACATCATGGTCATGTACCTCGGGCAGACCGTCGAGAAGGCTCCCTCCGAGGAGCTCTTCAACGACCCGATCCACCCCTACACCAAGGCTCTGCTCTCCGCGATCCCCATCCCCAAGTACGGGGCTCAGAGGGAGAGAGTGATGCTCAAGGGAGAGATCAGCTCCCCCATCGACCCGGAGGACGAGTGCCGCTTCGCGAAGCGCTGCCTCTACGCCGAGGAGGGCTGCAGGGAGCGCTGCCCCAAGCTCATTGAGATAAGGCCCGGCCACTTCGTCGCCTGCTCAAGGTTCGGCATCCCCGACAAGGCCTAGGCGCGGGAGGATCGATATGACAGTACTCGAAAAGATACTCGAAGACAGGATCATAGCCATAGTGAGGGGCATCCCCAGCTCTCAGATCGAGTCGCTGGCGGAGGCGCTCTGCGCGGGCGGGATCCACTGCATAGAGGTGACCTTCGACCAGTCCTCCCCGGAGAAGCTCGAGGACACCGCAAAGTCCATTAAGATCATCAACGAGAAGTTCGCGGGCAGGGTGCTCGCGGGAGCCGGGACCGTCATGAGCGTCGAGCAGGTCCGCATGGCCGCCGAAGCGGGCGCGCTGTACATGATCTCGCCCAACGTCAACAGGGACGTCATCAGGGAGACCAAGGCCCTCGGGCTCGTATCCATCCCCGGAGCGATGACCCCGAGCGAGGCCGCCGAGGCCTACGAGGCCGGCGCCGACGTGGTCAAGATCTTCCCCGCGGGGCAGTTCGGACCCGGCTACATCAAGGCGATCAAGGCGCCCCTCAAGCACATCCCCTTCGCCGCCGTCGGCGGCGTCAACGTGGGCAACTGCGCCGAGTTCATCTCGGCCGGCTGCTGCTGCGTGGGATGCGGCGGAAACCTCGTCAGCGCGAAGCTGATCTCCGAGGGACGCTTCGCGGAGATCACGGCGCTCGCGGCCGACTACATCAAGGCGCTTCACGCGCAGGAGGCATAGATGAGCAAAAAAGTCCTTATAACTTCCCGCTCGTTCGGGAAGATCAGCGACGAGCCCTACGAGATACTCAGGAACGCGGGCTACGAGATCACAAACATCGGAAGGAACTTCGACCAGGCCGAGTTCGAGAGGATAGTGCCTGAGTTCGACGCCCTCATCATAGGCGCCCACGAGTTCCCCGTGGAGGTCATGGAGAAGTGCTCCAGGCTCAAGATCATCTGCAAGCACGGAGTGGGACTCGACAACATCCATCTGGAGGAGGCGAAGGCCCTCGGGATCATCGTGACCAACACCCCCGGGACCAACTCCAACGCGGTCGCGGACCTCACCTTCGGCCTGATGATCTCGGCCGCAAGGCTCATTCAGCGCAGCGCCCTTAACGCGATGAAGGGCGTCAAGCAGTCCGTCATCGGCGTGGACGTCTGCGGCAAGACTCTGGGCCTTCTCGGCTTCGGAGCCGTCGCGAAGTGCGTCGCCAGAAGGGCAAAGGGCTTCGGCATGAAGGTCCTCGCCTACGATCCCTTCGTCAAGGAGGTCCCGGAGGAGTTCGCCGCTTACACCAGCCTCTGCGGCTTCGACGAGGTCGTGAGCGGCTGCGACTTCCTCTCCGTACATCTCCCCCTGACCGAGGAGACCAGAGGCATGATAGGAGCGGAGCAGTTCGCCGCGATGAAGGACGGCTCCATACTGATCAACACCGCGAGGGGCGGCATAGTCGACGAGAAGGCTCTCGCCGAGGCGCTCGCCTCCGGCAAGCTCATGGCTGCCGCGATGGACGTGGTGGAGAACGAGCCTCTGCAGGCTGACGACCCGCTCATGGGCATCGAGA
>JAEENW010000052.1 GCA_016283945.1 Bacillota bacterium | reverse complement strand
GAGGTGATTATCCCTACGCGGCAGCCCTTGTACGCCCTCTCCACCTGGCCGGCCCCCATGTTCTGCCCGACGAAGGTGGTGACAGCGGAACCCATGGCCATCATGGCCGCTTCGAGCAAGGTATTGATCTTGTTGAACATGACCCATCCGCCGAGCACGACCGTACCAAGTCCATTGACATAACCTACCATTATGACATTTGCGAACTGGTTGAGCGCGTTCTGCACTCCGTTGGGCGTTCCTATCTGAAGTATATCCCTGTAGAGATAGCTCTCCGGAGCCCTGTCCCGGAATCTGAAGCCGTAGGGCTCGTCGGTCCTCAGGAGTATCCAAAGGCAGAGCAGCGCCGACACAGCCTGCGCTATGACCGTCGCGAAGGCTACGCCGTCCGCCCCTCTCTTCAGCACGAGCACGAAGAACAGGTCGAGAAGTATGTTCAGCACGGAGGAGAACACGAGAAGATAGAACGGCCTCTGCGAGTCGCCGACAGCTCTGAGTATGCCCGTCAGGGTGTTGTACATCACCAGGCCGAGCATTCCGCCGAAGTAGATCCTGAGATACACCGAAGCTAGCGGAAATACCGTGTCATGAGTATTCATGAGCCTGAGCATCGGTCCGGTCGCGGCGACTCCGGCCAATGACAGCAGCACTCCGAAAAACAGCGACAGGAAGACGACCCCCCGCACGCTGGCGTGGAGCTTGTCCTCATCCTTCTCGCCGAAGCACCTTGCGACAACTACGGTGCAGCCCACGGAGATGCCCGAGAAGAAACCGACCACCATCTTGATTATGTTGGCCGTGCTCCCGACGGCCTCCATCGCCAGAGAGCTGACGTAGTTGCCGAGTATTATCGAATCGGCGGTGTTGTAGAGATGCTGGAAGAGCTGGCCGAGGAATATGGGAAGCCCGAATGTGAGCAGCTGCGCCGCCACGCTCCCCTGCGTCATATCTATGCTCTTTCTCTTCATCGGGACGCTTCCTTCTTTCCCGCGGCGCCCCGGCTTTGGACCGGAGCGCCGCGCGTTTCGATGCTATTTGCCCTGGGAGATGATGCCCTCGCGGTAGGCCTCCATCAGCCTCTTTAGATCGTCGATCTGGCGCTGCAGCAGCCTGCCGTCGTCGGTGTCGCGGTTGTACATACGCCTGTCGACGCTCTCCTTGGCGACCTGGGTGGACAGTATGTCGAGCTCCTCCTCCACTGCCATCTGCTTGCTCACGAAGGGCTGGTGCGCGGAGAGTATGAAGCCCCAGGAGTTCTGGACCAGCGAGTATCCCGCTATGCCCGTGGTCTTCTGATAGGCCTTGGCGAAGCCTCCGTCGATGATGAACGCCCTGCCGCCGGCATGGACCGGGGTCCTGCCCTTCTTGACGGGGACGTGCCCGGTGGTGATTATGCCGTTCTCCGGATCTCCGCCGAGCTCCGCGAGTATCTTCTCCACGACCGCGGGATCCTCCATCTTGGCGTAGTAGGGATTCGAAGGCTCCTTGTGAGTCTCCTCATCGGCGATGTACATGCGCTCGAAGGTGGTTATCCTCTTCTTTCCGAAGAGAGGAGACTTGTAGCCGCACCACAGGTACCAGAAGAGGTCGATGCCTCTGGCCTTGTCCTTGGAGGACTTGCCTCCGAAGTAGCCCGTGCGCACGAGCCTCTCGCAGTAGTCGAACCACTCCTTGCCCTTCTTGGGTCCGTCGAGGGTGTTGACATAGTCGAACTCTCCGTCCTCGGTCATGGGCATGATGGCGTGGAAGAGCACATTGCCGTTGACGACCTTGTAGAGGCTGCCCTTGGCGAAGAGGAAGCGGATGTGCTCCTGAAGTATGCGGCTCTCCCTGAAGGCCTGCTCGAGCCTGTCAATGACGGCCTGCTCCTCCTCGGTGAGCTTATAAGGATCCTTCGGGTCGAGGGTCGGGAAGTTGCAGGTCTCGAGCTTGTACTCCTTGCCGAGCACGGTGACGGTCTGCTTCTCGAGATCGATATTTCCGAGCAGCATCTGGTCGTCCATGTTGTAGTTCGGGTGAGCGCTGATGAGCTGTCCCTCGAGCTTAAACTGTATGATCGAGATGGCCTTGCCTATCTTCCTGAGGCTCTCCATGTCGGTGTCGTGCATCGCGTCCATGATGGAGACCGCGGCCTTGAAGTCCGTGCAGGGATCGTCGGCGTAGGTCTTGAGCGCGAAGGTCACGAGCGGCCTGAGGGAGATGCCGTAGCCGACCTCGAGCGTGTGCAGGTTGTCATATCTGGTGCATATCCTGATGACGTTCGCGATGCAGGCCCTGTTGCCCGCGGCGGCGCCCATCCAGAGTATGTCATGGTTGCCCCACTGTATGTCCACGCTGTGGTGGTTCATGAGGGCGTTTAGGACCTGGTCTCCGCCGGCGCCTCTGTCGAAGATGTCTCCGACTATGTGCAGCCTGAAGACCGCGAGCTTCGTGATCACGTCGCAGAGCTCGATGATGAAGTCGTCCGCGGCTCCCGCCTCGATGATGGAGTCGATGATGTCCTTCCTGTGATCGATGCGCCCGGAGGGATCGTCGCTCTCTCCGTAGAGCAGTTCCTCGATTATGTAGGCGTAGTCCTTGGGAAGTCTCTTCCTTACGTAGGAGCGGGTATACTTGAAGGATACCCGCTTGACGAACTTGATCAGCCTTCTGAGGGTTATGTCATAGAACTCGGCGAGGTCGTCAGCCTCCGCCTTCATTATCTCCAGCTTCTCTTTGGGATAGTAGATCAGAGTCGCCAGCTTCCTGCGCTCGGATTCCCAGAGCTCGGGGAAGGTCTCGTCTATCCTCATCCTGATGGTGCCGGAGCAGTTCCGCAGGATGTGATAGAACGCCTCGTACTCCCCGTGGATGTCGCTCATGAAGTGCTCTGTCCCCTTCGGGAGATTGAGTATCGCGTTGAGATTGATGATCTCAGACGCCACCGCGCGCTCCGTGGGAAAGCTCCTCGAGAGCAGCTTAAGGTAATTGATTTCGCTTTCTGTGAACTGCATGATATGACCTCGCTGTTCAAATGGTATACGGTTGTCTCGATTATATCATATACTTCGGAGTTTGACGAACTCGCCGCCCGCATTTATAATACCCCTATGATCAGGATACATCCCTCGGTCCTCAGCGGGACCGTACAGGCTCCGGCCTCAAAAGAAATGGCTCAGAGGCTGCTCTTCGCAGCCTCTCTTCCGCCTACGCCCACGGAGATCAGGAACATGCCCTCCTGCGGGGACGTGGAGACCGCCGCCGACGTCCTGAGGCGCTTCGGCTGCAGGATAAAGCGGGAAGGATCGTCGCTCACCGTTGAGCCCTTCCCCAAGACCAATCCCGCGGCAGTCCTGAGCCTGGACTTCGGCAAGAGCTCCACCGCCGCCGGCCTCGGCATGTCCACCGCGGCAGCCTACGGCTTCAGGGCAAACTGCAGGGGTTCAGAACAGCTCACCAGGCAGAGGATGCTCCCACTCACAGGAAAGATGGCCCTCAGGGGCGTAACCTTCAGCAGCTTCTCCCTGCCGCTCGAGATGCAGGGAAGGCTCGAGGGAGGAAGCTACGTCTTCGACGGAAGCGAGGGCTCGGGCTTCCCGGCCTCGATAATGAGCGTGCTCCCGCTGCTGCTCGACCCCAGCCGCGTCGAGATCGAGGGCAGGCTCATCGATCCCGAGATACTCGAGAGCGAGATACGCATGCTAAGCCACTTCGGCATAAGGATAGAATCAGCCGGGGACCGCTTTGAGATACCCGGCAGACAGATCTACGAATCTCCCGGAGTGCTCATCTGTGAGAACGACTGGGCACTCTCGTCCCTTTGGATATTCGCTGCAGCCCTTTCGGCCTACAGGGGAAGCTCCGTTAGAGTCGAGGGCCTTCAGGAGAGCTCCGCCCAGCAGTACAGGAACACAGGCCAGATCATCTCCCTCTTCTCTCAGGACTTCAGCGACATCTCGGTCGATATGAGTCCCGCTCCCGAGCTCAGCTGCCTCGCGGCCGCGGCCGCCGCATTCAAGGGCGCCAGGGCGCATCTGTTCGGGATACCCGAGCTCAGGAAGCGCGGCATAGACAGGCTGCAGGCCATGTGCTCCGTCCTGAACGGGCTCGGATGCGAGGCTGTCTGCGGAGAGGACAGCATCACGGTGACTCCTGCGGCTCCCCTGAACGTTCCAGAGGACGCTGTAATAGACTGCATGGACGACGCCTGGATCTTCATGAGCATGGCTCTGTGCTGCGGCATAGCGGACCGCCCCTACATACTCAGGGGAGAGCGGGCAGCCGCGGACATCTACGAGAGCTTCCTTGAGGATCTGGAGTCGCTCGGAGGGGTATTCGAGACCGTAAAGCGCTGAGCTTTGTACACGCGGACAGGCCCCCCGCACAGGGCAAAAAAGATTTTTACGGGCGGGCGTTTTTCCGGTTGACGGACGCCCGCTCTTTTGTTATATTTGACCGCGGATAAATAAATCTTTAAATCCGGTACAGAGAGACCGGCAAGATCGATACAGATGAGCGTCGTTCACTTCGAGTGCTATTTCAGGTCTTGCCGGTACGGCAAGGCCTTTTTACACGGGAGGAAAGAGATGAAGTTCAAGGCACAGCTCATGACCTCGGACGAGATGGAAAGAGCGCTCAAGCGCATGGCCCATCAGATACTCGAGAGAAACGACGGCGCGATGGACGTCGTGCTGCTCGGCATAAGGCGCAGAGGAGTTCCCCTCGCCGAGAAGCTCGCCGAGAACATCAGGCTCATCGAGGGCGCAGAGGTGCCCGTAGGCGAGCTCGACATTACTCTTTACAGGGACGATCTCTCCGAGCTGGGGATATCGGCCACCGTTAACGAGACCAGAGTGGATTTCCCGATCGAGGGAAAGATCGTCGTCCTCGTAGACGACGTGATCTACACCGGCCGTACCGCCAGAGCCGCTCTCGACGCCTGCTCCGAGCTTGGAAGAGCCGCCAGGATACAGCTCGCCGCCCTCATCGACAGGGGCCACAGGGAGCTGCCCATCAGGGCCGACTACGTGGGAAAGAACGTCCCCACGTCCAAGGACGAGGTCATCAGCGTCATGGTCGACCGCTTCGACGGCCAGACCTGCGTAAATCTGTATCAGAAGGACTCTAAGGAGGAATAGAGGAGATCATGAAAGACAATCAGCCCATCTACGACGCCAAAACGCTTGGCACACCCAAAATGCTCGTGCTCGGACTCCAGCACATGTTCGCCATGTTCGGAGCCACCGTGCTCGTACCGACCCTGACCGGACTCAGCGTCAGCGCCACCCTGCTCTTCGCGGGACTCGCGACGCTCTTCTGCCACTTCGTTACCAAGGGCAAGGTCCCCGTTTTCCTCGGATCTTCCTTCGCCTTCCTTGGCGGATACTTCGCCATCGCCCCCAACGGCGAGAAGGAGCTTCTGCCCTACGCCTGCCTGGGCGTCGCCTGCGCGGGCCTCATGTACGTGATACTCTCCGCGGTAGTCAGAGCCTACGGCCAGAAGAAGATCATGCGCTTCTTCCCGCCCATCGTGACCGGACCCATCATCATCGCGATCGGCCTCTGCCTCTCCGGCTCCGCCATCCAGAACTGCCAGGCTAACTGGGGCATCGCCCTCGTCGCCATCGTGGTGGTCATCATCTGCAACATCTGGGGCAAGGGCATGATCAAGATCATCCCCATACTCCTCGGCGTCATCGCCTCCTACGCGGTAGCGGCCGTCACCGGCAACGTCGACTTCAGCAAGGTAGCCGACGCCTCCTGGATCGGAATGCCCGTCCACATGGAGAACACCGTCTTCGGCCTCTTCTCCGGCGGAAACATCGACAGCAGCCTCGCCTTCACCGCGATCATCACCATACTTCCGATCGCCCTCGCGACCATGATGGAGCACATCGGCGACATCTCCGCCATCGGCTCCACCGTCGGAAGGAACTTCATCGAGGATCCGGGCCTCCACAGGACCCTGATCGGAGACGGCGTGGGTACCACCATCGCCGCCCTCTTCGGAGCTCCCGCGAACACCACCTACGGCGAGAACACCGGCGTGCTCGCCCTGACCAAGGTCTTCGACCCGCTCGTCATCAGGCTCGCCGCGGTCTACGCCATCATCCTCTCCTTCTGCCCGAAGTTCGCCGCGGTCATCGAGTGCATGCCCGTAGCCACCATCGGCGGCGTATCCCTCATCCTCTACGGAATGATCTCCGCCATCGGCGTCAGGAACGTAGTCGAGAACAAGGTCGACTTCACCCAGAGCAGGAACATCATCATCGCCGCTCTCACCCTCGTGCTCGCCATCGGCATCAAGTACGGCGCAGGAGACGCGATCAGCTTCAGCTTCGGCTCCGTCAACATCAACCTCACCGGACTCGCCGTAGCCTCCCTCACCGCGATCATCCTCAACGCGGTGCTCCCCGGAGCCGACGACTCCTTCGCGGACGATCCCAAGGACGCCGCGACGCTCGGAAGATATTGATCCGGACCCGGCGAAAGCAGCGGAACAGAGACAAATACACGGCGGCGCCTTCAGGGCGCCGCCTGTTTTTATTCTCCGGACAGTTCCTCCCCTCCCTCCGCCGCACCATGTCCGCGCCGCGCGGAATCACGAGCACCGGCCGGCCGGAAGCTCTGCCCAAAGATCCTTTTATCTCTCAATAGTCAAAGAGTTGTTGACCTCGCGGGATTACTTAATTATTATTGGTTTATAAAGCAGCGTACAATTCAGGAGCACTGCTGAGCAGAGGAGAGGGACCGCGCACCGGTGTCCGCATTACGCGCACAGCAGAGCCATTCAACACGGAGGTCAGGGATATAATGGACCCGCAGGAGACAAAGCAGCAAGGCGGCGAGGGCATGAGGCTCGTTAAGGACATAGGTCCGGAGGCGTTCATCTTCCCGATCATATTCGTGGCCTTCTTCTGGATGTTCGCGTCCGAGATGGGGCTCGCGAACACCATCAACACCATGATGAACACGGCATACAGGCTGCTCATCGACACGGTGCTCTACATCACGGCGGTCTGCGTCATCATGGGAGCCATAGCCGGCCTACTCTCCGAGTTCGGCTTCGTATCCCTGGCGAACCACATACTGCAGCCCCTGATGAGGCCAGTATACGGCCTTCCCGGAGCGGCCGCCCTCGGAGTGGTCACGACCTTCCTCTCTGACAACCCCGCCATACTCGCGCTGGCCGAGGATAAGCGCTTCATGAGGTACTTCAGGAAGTATCAGTTCCCCGCCCTCACGAACATCGGAACCTCGTTCGGCATGGGTCTGATAGTATGCACCTACATGTACAGCCTCTCGCCCGCCATGGGAAGGCCCCTCGGATCCGCGGTGATGACCGGCCTCGCGGGAGCCCTCATCGGCAGCGTCGTGAGCACCAGGATGATGCTCGGCTTCACGAAGAAGTACTTCGGAAAAGACGCAGGTTCCCCCGCGGGAGACGCCGTGAGCGCCTCCATCCCGGAGAACATGAGGCCCATAAGGGAGGGAGGCATCCCAAGCCGCATGATGTCCGCCGTCCTCGAAGGCGGCGCGGGCGGAGTGCGCATGGGAATCAGCATAGTCCCGGGCGTTCTCGTGATATGCACCATAGTGATGATGCTGATCAACGGCCCCTCGGAAGCCGGAGTCTACACCGGAGCCGCCTACGAGGGAATACACCTGCTCCCCGAGCTCGCCTCCAAGATCGATTTCATCATCGGGCCCCTCTTCGGCTTCAGCTCTCCCGAGAGCATAGGAGTCCCCGTGACGGCGCTCGGCGCCGCGGGAGCCGCCCTCTCCCTCACGAACAACCTAGTCGAGAGAGGACTCGCAGGGCCCGGAGACATCGCGGTATTCACCGCCATGTGCATGTGCTGGAGCGGCTATCTCAGCACCCACGCCTCCATGATGGACAGCCTCGGCTGCAAGCAGCTCATAGGCAAGGCCCTCATAAGCCACACCCTCGGAGGCCTCTTCGCCGGGATCTCCGCCCACTGGATCTACGTCCTCATATCGGGGATATTGTGATCCTGCGCACGCTCCCCGCGCGTGCTCTAAAAATATGCGATAGCTTCGGCTAATAAAAAACTGTACAACGCGGCGTGCTGACGATATATAATATCTCAGCACGTTTTTTTGTTTGCTCACACAACAAGGAGAAGAATATGAACGACAGCATCAAGAAGATCGCAGAAGCCTACGCCGCTGAGTGCAACGCCGAGCAGCTCGACCTGCTCAGGACTCTGGGAAAGATCCCCGCTCCCTCCCACCAGGAGGACAAGAGAGTAGCCTTCCTCGTCGACTGGTGGAGATCCGCCGGCGCTGAGGACATCACCGTTGACGACATGAAGAACGTCATCGTCAAGTACGGTCCGCAGGACGGAGAGCTCGTGGTCTTCGCGGCTCACACCGATATAGTGTTCCCCGACACCGAGGAGCTTCCCATGTTCGAGGAGAACGGCATGCTCCACGCCCCCGGCATCGGAGACGACACCTCCAACCTCGTCTGCATGCTCATGGCGGCAAAGTACGTCATCCAGAACAAGCTCACTCCCGAGGTAGGCCTGCTCTTCGTGGCCAACTCCTGCGAGGAGGGACTCGGAAACCTCGACGGTACCAAGCAGCTATTCAAGGACTACGGCGGCAGGATCAGGGAGTTCATATCCTTCGACGGCTACACCCCGCAGTGCACCTACAGCGCCGTGGGCTCCTACAGGTACGAGATCACCTGCAAGACCGTCGGCGGCCACTCCTACGTCAACTTCGGCAACCCCAACGCCATCGAGATCCTCGCGAAGCTCATCGAGAAGCTCTACGAGATCAAGGCTCCGACCGAGGAGTTCACCACCTACAACGTGGGCGTCATCTCCGGCGGAAGCACCGTAAACTCCATAGCCCAGCAGGCCTCCATGATGTACGAGTTCAGGTCCTCGTCCCAGAAGTGCCTCGACCAGATGGAGAAGATGTTCACAGAAGCCGTCGACTCCTGCAGAGACTGCGGCGGTGAGCTCGAGGTAAAGGTTCTCGGCATCCGCCCGGGTAACGGCGACATCGACAAGGAAGCTCTCGCGGCCTTCACCGCCAGGAACAGCGAGGTCATCAGCGCCTTCTACGAGGGCGAGCTCGACTACGCGGCCTACTCCACCGACAGCAACATCCCCCTGTCCATGGGCATCCCCGCCAACACCATCGGAGCCATGGTAGGCGCCAAGGCCCACACCAGAGAGGAGTGGGTAGAGCTGAAGAGCCTCACCCCGGGCCTCAAGATCGCGCTCAGCCTCATGCTCGGATACTGCGGAAAGTAGCCGCACCGTGCAGCCTTCCGCCTCAGACGGTCTGATCTGAGCAGTCAGCAGACCGGGGCGGCGGGATCAAAGGATAAATAGACCCCGGCAGTCTTATGTCTGCCGGGGTCTTTTGTTTCTTTTCC
>JAEENW010000051.1 GCA_016283945.1 Bacillota bacterium | reverse complement strand
CCCGTCACCGTCGGCTACATGTACATGCTCAAGCTCCACCACCTGGTAGACGACAAGATCCACGCCCGTTCCACCGGCCCGTACTCCCTCGTGACCCAGCAGCCGCTCGGCGGCAAAGCCCAGTTCGGAGGCCAGAGGTTCGGAGAGATGGAGGTCTGGGCCCTCGAGGCCTACGGCGCGGCTTACACCCTGCAGGAGATCCTCACCGTCAAGTCCGACGACGTGATCGGAAGGGTGAGGACCTACGAGGCCATCGTCAAGGACGAGAACATCCCCGAGCCGGGCATCCCCGAGTCCTTCAAGGTGCTCATCAAGGAGATGCAGTCGCTCGGACTGGACGTCAAGCTCAGGGACGAGTTCGGCAACGAGGTCGAGCTCAAGGATACCAGCGAGTACGACGCCCCGCTGTCCGTCAACCAGATCGAGTTCGAGGACAGGCGCAGGGATGAGGACGAGTTCCGCGACGCCGGCTACGGCGTGATGGAGTTCAACGAGGAGGGCGAGGAGGTCGACGCCTACGGCGGCGAGTTCGAGCCCGACTCCTACGAAGACGATTTCTCCGGCAGCGACGAGCGGTAGTTCCGTCTCCTACGGTACACAAAGAAAGGGAAGCACATGGAATCAAATACCTTTGAATCACTGCAGATCAGTCTTGCTTCTACTGAAAAGATACTCAGCTGGTCCCACGGCGAGGTAAAAAAGCCCGAGACCATCAACTACAGGACCCTCAAGCCCGAAAGGGACGGCCTCTTCTGCGAGAGGATCTTCGGACCGACCAAGGACTGGGAGTGCCACTGCGGTAAATACAAGAGAATAAGGAACAAGGGCATCATCTGCGACCGCTGCGGAGTCGAGGTCACCAAGTCCAAGGTCAGGAGAGAGAGGATGGGACACATCGTCCTCGCCACTCCCGTATCCCACATCTGGTACTTCAAGGGCATCCCCAGCCGCATCGGCCTCGTGCTCGACATCTCCCCGAGAAACCTCGAGAAGGTGCTCTACTTCGCCTCCTACATCGTGACGGATCCGGCGGATTCCACTCTCGCCTACAAGCAGATCCTCACCGAGCAGGAGTACAGGGAAGCCAGAGAAGAGTTCGGCAGCGGCTTCAAGGCCGTAATGGGTGCCGAGGCGATCAAGGAGCTGCTCTGCGCCATCGACCTCGACGAGCTCGCGGGTGATCTCCGCGAGGAGCTCAACGTCTCCCAGGGCCAGAAGAGGATCAAGATCGTCAGAAGGCTCGAGGTCATCGAGGCCCTCAGGGCCGCCGGCAACCGCCCCGAGTGGATGATCATGGACGTAGTCCCCGTCATCCCTCCCGATCTGAGGCCCATGGTCCAGCTCGACGGCGGCAGGTTCGCCACCTCCGACCTCAACGATCTCTATAGAAGAGTAATTAACAGAAACAACCGCCTCAAGAAGCTGCTCGAGCTCGGCGCGCCCGACATCATCGTGCGCAACGAGAAGCGCATGCTCCAGGAGGCTGTGGACGCCCTGATCGACAACGGCCGCAGAGGCCGCCCGGTCACCGGCCCCGGCGGAAGGGCTCTCAAGTCCCTCTCCGACATGCTCAAGGGCAAGCAGGGACGCTTCCGTCAGAACCTGCTCGGAAAGCGCGTCGACTACTCCGGACGTTCCGTTATCGTAGTCGGCCCCGAGCTGAAGTTCTATCAGTGCGGACTTCCCAAGAAGATGGCCCTCGAGCTCTTCAAGCCCTTCATCATGAAGGAGCTCGTGCTCAACGGCACCGCGCACAACATCAAGAGCGCCAAGAGGATGGTCGAAAAGGTCCGTCCCGAGGTCTGGGACGTCCTCGACGACATCATCAAGGACCATCCCGTGCTCCTCAACCGCGCCCCGACCCTCCACAGGCTGGGCATCCAGGCCTTCGAGCCGGTGCTCGTAGAGGGCAAGGCGATCAAGCTGCACCCGCTCGTCTGCACCGCTTACAACGCGGACTTCGACGGCGACCAGATGGCGGTACACGTGCCTCTCTCCGTTGAGGCTCAGGCTGAGGCCAGGTTCCTCATGCTCTCCGTCAACAACATACTCGCTCCCAAGGACGGCTCTCCGATCACCACTCCGACTCAGGACATGATCCTCGGATCCTACTACCTCACTCACCCCGGCGTCTGCGCCAAGACCCTCGAGGACGGCACCGTCACCGAGCGCGTCGATGAGTTCGAGGACGCGAAGGAGCTCGAGAAGAACCGCGCCGACGGATTCGAGAGGATCCCCGAGCTCGGAGACGGCAAGGTGTTCTGCGACGAGGCTGAGATGCTCATGGCTTACCAGACCGGCAACCTCGGCATCCACGCCCGCGTCAAGGTACTCAAGAAGCTCGGACCGGATGATCCCGGAAAGCTCGTCGAGACCACCGTCGGAAGGGTCATCTTCAACGAGAAGATCCCCCAGGACCTCGGCTACATCGACAGGAAGACCGATCCGTACTCCTATGAGATCGGGTTCCTCGTCCGCAAGGGCGACCTCACCGACATCATCGACCGCTGCTTCAGACGCCACGGCAACACCGAGACCGTCGTCATGATGGACCACATCAAGAGCACCGGCTTCAAGTATTCGACCAAGGCAGCCATCACCATCTCCATCGGCGACATGCTCATGCCCAAGGAGAAGGCCGGCATCATCGCCGCGGCACAGACCAAGGTCGATCAATATCAGGCGGCCTACAGGCGCGCCCTGATGACCAACAACGAGCGCTACGAGAAGGTCCTCGAGATCTGGCACGAGGCCACCGAGGACGTCGCGAACGCCCTGATGGCGAACCTGCCCAAGAACAACAACCTGTTCTTCATGGCTGACTCCGGAGCGAGAGGTTCCAAGAACCAGATCAAGCAGATCGGCGGAATGAGAGGACTGATGGCCAACGCCACCGGTAAGACCATCGAGGTCCCCATCACCTCCAACTTCCGCGAAGGCCTGTCCGTAATGGAGTACTTCGTATCCTCCAACGGCGCCAGAAAGGGACTCGCGGACACCGCTCTGCGTACCGCTGACTCGGGCTACCTCACCAGAAGGCTCGTAGACGTCTCCCACAACGTCATCGTCAGGGAGGACGACTGCGGAACCGACGAGGGCATCGAGGTCAAGGCCTTCACCGACGGCAAGGAGACCATCGAGCCGCTGAAGCTCAGGATCATCGGCAGGACCGCGCTCGACGACATCTGCGACCCGAAGACCGGAGAGGTCATCGTCGCGGGCGGCGAGGAGATCGAGGAGGACGCCGCCGACGCCATCGAGGCGGCCGGCATCGAGTCCGTCAAGATCAGGTCGGTCATGACCTGCAAGTCCGAGCACGGCGTATGCGCCAGATGCTACGGCAGGAACCTCGCGACGGGCGAGCCCGTCACCATCGGCGAGGCCGTCGGCATCATCGCGGCGCAGTCCATCGGAGAGCCGGGCACCCAGCTCACCATGAGAAACTTCCACTCCGGCGGAATATCCCTCGCCGGAAGCGATATCACCCAGGGTCTTCCCAGAGTCGAAGAGCTCTTCGAGGCCAGGAGGCCCAAGGGTATGGCCGAGATCTGCGAGGCCGACGGACAGGTCGTTTCCATCGCGACCCGCGAGGACAACAAGACCGAGGTCGTCGTCCGCAGCAGCAGCGAGGAGGAGGGCACTGAGGACAGGGTCTACGTCGTTCCCTACGGCGCCAGGCTCAAGGTCTCCGAGGGAGACTTCGTCCACGCCGGAGACGGCATCACCCAGGGCCCGCTCAACCCGCACGACATCCTGCGCCTCACCGGCGTTCAGGGCGTATACCAGTACCTCCTCAAGGAAGTACAGAGGGTATACCGTCTGCAGGGCGTAGATATCAACGATAAGCACGTCGAGGTCATCGTCTCCCAGATGCTTTCCAAGTACAGGGTAGACGACGCCGGAGACACCAGGCTGCTGCCCGGCGCTCTCTACGACAAGGCCGAGCTCGAGGCCGCCAACGCGCTGATCGAGGAGGGCCAGGAGCCGGCTTCGGCCTCCAGAGAGCTCCTCGGCATCACCAAGGCGTCCCTCGCGACCAACTCCTTCCTCTCCGCGGCCTCCTTCCAGGAGACCACGAGGGTGCTCACCGACGCGGCCATCAAGGGCAAGTCGGACAACCTCGACGGACTCAAGGAGAACGTCATCATCGGCAAGCTGATCCCCGCCGGGACCGGCATGAAGATCTACAGGAACGTCAACGTGGACTACGGCGCCAACGCCGAATTCATGGAGTCGTTCAACATGAAGGACATCGAGCCCGAGTACGATGAGCCTTCCGAGGAGGAGAGCAGCGAGCCCGCAGCCGTTGAATAATTCGCATTGACGGCAGGGCGAAATGCTGATATACTTCCAATGTTGTGGCCGCTCCCCCAGCGGGAGCATCACATAAAATCTTAGAAGAAAGGAGAAATGGAATGCCTACCATAAATCAATTGGTAAGAGAGGGAAGGACCCAGACCGCGAAGAAGCCGAACAGCCCCGCGCTTCTGAGAGGTATGAACTCGCTCAGAAGAGTTCCTACCAACACCAAGTCACCTCAGAAGAGAGGCGTCTGCACTTCCGTTAAGACCGTGACCCCGAAGAAGCCGAACTCCGCGCTCAGAAAAGTCGCGAGGGTCAGGCTCACCAACGGGATCGAAGTCACCGCCTACATCCCGGGCGAGGGGCACAACCTTCAGGAGCACAGCGTAGTCCTCATCAGGGGCGGCCGTGTCAAGGATCTGCCTGGTGTGAGATATCACATCGTCAGAGGTACTCTTGATACCGCGGGTGTCGCAAACCGCGGACAGGCCCGTTCCAAGTACGGCGCTAAGAGACCTAAGAAGAAGAAATAGGCCAATTGAAGTTATAGCTAATATCGGCAGGTATGCCCATTCTCTATGTCATAGACTTGGGCATTGCACCGGGCGGCTTACCCGGTGAGTACCGATGAAATTGCGCTTGTCGCAAGGAGGGAAGAAGTGCCTAGAAGAGGTAGAGTACCCAAAAGGGAAGTGCTTCCGGATCCTGTTTACGGCAATATCGTAGTTGCGAAGCTGATCAACAGCATCATGCTCGACGGCAAGAAGGGCGTTGCTCAGAAGATCGTATACGATGCCTTTGAACAGATCCAGAAGGAGACCGGAGAGGACCCCGTAGAGGTCTTCCAGAAGGCGATGAACAACATCATGCCTCAGGTCGAAGTTAAGGCCAGAAGAGTCGGTGGCGCCAACTACCAGGTTCCTATGGAAGTCAGGCCCGAAAGACGTCAGACTCTCGGACTCAGGTGGCTGACTCAGTACACCAGAGCCAGAGGAGAGAGAACGATGTCCGAGAGGCTCGCCAAGGAGCTCATGGACGCGTCCAACGGACTGGGCGGATCCGTCAAGAAGAGAGAGGATACGCACAGGATGGCCGAAGCGAACAGGGCGTTCGCTCATTACAGATTCTGATGAACAGTCAGTATCATATCGTTATAAGCAATTAAGAAAGGAGGGAACATCATGCCAAGACAATTCTCGCTCGAGAATACCAGGAATATCGGTATCATGGCCCACATCGACGCCGGTAAGACCACCACTACTGAGCGCATACTCTTCTACACCGGCAAGACTCACAAGATCGGTGAGACTCATGACGGCACCGCCACCATGGACTGGATGGCTCAGGAGCAGGAGCGCGGCATAACGATCACCTCCGCCGCTACCACTGCGCAGTGGAAGAATACAAGGATCAACATCATCGACACCCCGGGCCACGTGGACTTCACCGTAGAGGTCGAGAGATCTCTCAGAGTCCTCGACGGAGCCGTCACGGTGCTCTGCGCCAAGGGCGGAGTTGAGCCCCAGTCTGAGACCGTCTGGAGACAGGCGGAGAAGTACGGGGTCCCCAGGATGATCTTCGTCAACAAGATGGACATCATGGGAGCCGACTTCTACCACGTCCTCGAGATGATCGATGACAGGCTCAAGGCCAATGCCGTGCCCATCCAGCTCCCCATCGGAGCGGAAGCAGGCTTTGAAGGAGTCGTTGATCTGATCACCATGAAGGCTGAGCTCTATCACGACGCTCTGGGAAAGGTCTTCCAGGAGGCCGAGATCCCCGAGTCGATGAAGGAGAAGGCTCAGGAGTATCATCAGAAGCTCATCGAGGCGGTCGCCGAGACCGACGAGGAGCTCCTCGAGAACTACCTCATGGGCGAGGAGCCGAGCATCGAGCAGATCAAGAAGGTCATCAGGAAGCAGACTATAGCTAACGAGATGGTCCCCGTGCTCTGCGGCTCAGCTTACAAGAACAAGGGCATCCAGCTCCTGCTCGACGCGATCGTCGACTACATGCCGTCTCCGCTGGACATCCCGCCCATCGAGGGCGTGGATCCCAAGACCGGCGAGCCCGACGTCCGCCACACCGGAGACAAGGAGCCGTTCGCCGCTCTGGCCTTCAAGATCATGGCTGATCCGTTCGTAGGAAAGCTCGCGTTCTTCAGAGTCTACTCCGGAACGCTGCAGAGCGGTTCCTACGCCTACAACTCAACCAAGAACAAGCGCGAGCGCATGGGAAGGATACTTCAGATGCACGCCAACCATAGGGAGGATATCGACATGGTCTATTCCGGCGATATCGCTGCCGCGGTAGGCCTCAGGGACACCACCACCGGCGACACCCTGTGCGACGAGAAATCCCCCATCATCCTCGAATCCATGCAGTTCCCCGATCCGGTCATCCAGATCGCGATCGAGCCCAAGACCAAGGCCGGTCTCGAGAAGATGGGCATAGCCCTCTCCAAGCTGGCCGAGGAGGACCCGACCTTCAAGACCTACACGGATCCCGACACCGGTCAGACGATCATCGCGGGAATGGGCGAGCTCCATCTGGAGATCATCGTGGACAGGCTGCTCCGTGAGTTCAAGGTGGAGGCCAACGTAGGCA
>JAEENW010000050.1 GCA_016283945.1 Bacillota bacterium | reverse complement strand
GGAAACCTGTCCAAGGCCGACAAGATGTTCAGCCTCTGCGAGGAGTTCGGCTGGGTGCCCGTATCCATGAAGAACGACTGGACGACCATCTACGGAGACGGCGTCCGCTATGTCAAGGGGGAGTAGTATAACGACCAGAAAGCCTTGATATCATAAGGGGAACATAAAGTAAACGCCCGTTCGCGAAAACGGGCGTTTACTTGTGTTTTTGTATTCGCTTCCGGTCTGGCCTGCTCACCGCGCGGGCCTTTCCCGGCGGAGTCCGCGCATCCACGCGAGGCGCTTCTGCGCGACTGCCATGCGCTATTCTATGAGCTCCAGCTCCGGCTTCTCCACGTCGATCCAGTTCAGGACCTGGTCCTCGTACTCGCGGTCGACCGTGAAGACGACGTGCTTTGACGAGTCGGCGAAGAAGCAGACGGATTTGTCGAACACCCTCGCGAAGGCGATGTTCTCCCAGGGCACTCTTGCCGAATGATCGGCTCCCTCGATCTTCAGGGTTATCGCCTCCTTGTCGAGGCTCAGTATCTGCGCGCGCTCCTCGCTCATCAGGCTGCGGAGCATGTCGTAGAGCCTCTTGCGGCTCACGAGGCTCCTCACCACGCTGAAGCCGAGCAGCACGAGCGCGACTATTACGCTGGCCTTGTAGCCCCACATCAGGCCGAGCACGTTGACCGCTATGAATATCACCGCGCTCGCGAAGAAGATCGTCATCTGCACCGTGAAGAGATCGCTCAGCTTGGCGCCGTGATCCTTCAAGAGCTGCGGGTACTGCATCATAACGTTGACGCATTCGCGGTAGAATTCTTCACCGCTGTGTTCGTTTATCTTGAGCCACATAGCATGTCTCCCTGCCCGTATTCGGACCATGGGGCGGCTCTCCCTGCCGTCCCGGTATTCCGGGCGCCGCCTCCGGCCGCCCCGCAGATGATTATACTCCAATACCGGGGCCGGCCTCAAGCGCTTGACCTTTGGGCGTTTTCGTTCGATAATCAAAATGATGTAATTTCCCCATATTTGGAGGCACCGCATGGACAAAGCAACAAAGATAAAGATCGGCGGCGTGATGCAGAAGATCCACATCGTAAGCCGCGACGAGGCGAATCCCGTCATACTCTTCATCCACGGCGGTCCCGGAGGAGTCAACAGGCACGACGTGCTCCATAACCACACCGATCTGCTTGACCGCTTCACGCTGGTCGGCTGGGATCAGAGGGGCGTCGGCGGCTCGTATACCGGAGTCGACTTCGAGACGCTCACCATGGACCGCGTAGTCGAGGATGCGGCGGAGCTCACCGCGAGGCTCTGCGGGATGTTCGGCAAGGACAGGATCTTCATCCTCGGCCTGAGCTGGGGCAGCTGCGTCGGGACCCTGCTCGCGGCGAGGCATCCGGAGCACGTGGCGGCTTACGTCGGCTACGGACAGCTCGTAAACGGCCACCTGAACGAGCTCCTCAGCTACAGGTGGACTCTCGAGCAGGCGGAAAAGCTCGGGGACAGCGAGGGTCTTGCGATGCTCAAAGGCCTCGGAGAGCCCTTCCACGGCAGGTACAGGAACGGCAGGAAGGACCTTCTGGTCCAGCGCGGCTACCTCAAGAAATACGGCGGCTTCTCGCCGAACAGCCACGCGACCGAGTACTACGCCGGCAAGCTCGAGGAGATGAAGGCCTCGGGCGAGTACACGAGGACCGATATCAAGGGCTACCTCGCAGGCAAGGACAGGTCGGCGGTCAAGCTGTGGGAGGACATCGGAGAGCTGGATTTCCCGAGCACGAACACGAAGTTCGAGGTACCGTTCTTCATCTTCCACGGGAAGCAGGACATGAACACTCCCTGGACGCTCATTCCGGGCTGGTTCGAGAAGATCGAGGCGCCGCAGAAGGACCTGGTATTCTTCGAGAACTCGGGCCACAATCCGCTGACGGACGAGCCCGGGGCGTTCAAGAAAGCGCTCAGAGAGCATTTCGAGCCGATCATAGCGGCCGCGAAGTGCAGGATATAAGGAGGCAACACATGGACAAGGCAACAAAGATCAAGATTGGCGGAGTGATGCAGAAGATCCACATCATAAGCCGCGACGAGGCGAACCCCGTGATACTCTTCATACACGGCGGCCCCGGAGGGATCAACCGCCACGACGTGCTGCACAACCACCTCGACCTGCTCGACCGCTTCACGCTGGTCGGCTGGGATCAGAGGGGCGTCGGCGGCTCGTGGACGGGCGTCGACATGGACACGGTCTGCAAGGACCGCATCGTCGAGGACGCGGCTGAGCTCACCGAGAGGCTCTGCGAGATGCTCGGCAAGGACAAGATCTTCATCCTCGGGCTTAGCTGGGGCAGCTGCGTCGGCACTCTGCTCGCGGCGAGGCATCCGGAGCACGTGGCGGCTTACGTCGGCTACGGCCAGCTCGTAAACGGTCATCAGAACGAGACCGAGAGCTACGGCTGGGTGCTCGACCAGGCGCGCAAGGCCGGAAACGCCGAGGACGTCAGGGTGCTCGAGGAGCTGGGCGAGCCGGTCATGGGCATGTACAAGGGCGGCTACGACGGGCTCTTCACGCAGAGAGGCCTTCTCAAGAAGTACGGCGGAGTCACGCCGAACAGCCACGAGACCGAATACTACTCCGGCAAGCTGGAGAAGATGAAGGCCTCCGGCGAGTACACCAGAGCCGACATGAAGGGCTACCACGCGGGCACGGCCGAGGTGCTGAACCGCATCTGGCCCGAGATCGGCGCGCTGGACTTCCCGAACACGAACACGAAGTTCGAGGTCCCGTTCTTCATCTTCCAGGGCCATCAGGACATGAATACACCCTGGACTCTCGTCCAGGGGTGGTACGACAAGATCGAAGCTCCGCAGAAGGATCTGATCTTCTTTGATAATTCGGGCCACAATCCGATGTCGGACGAGCCCGAGGCCTTTAAGAAGGCCGTGAGGGAGCACTTCGAGCCGATCATCGCGGCGGCGAAGTGCAGGATCTAGCAGGGCAATGACGCCGGGCGGCGGCACGGCTCCGGGCAGGGGATCCGGCAGGGGGTCTGAAAGCGCGCCGCCCGTCCCGTATCTACAGCTCCTTTGAGAGCGTGTTCACGAGGCTGTCCATGCAGCCGTCGAGCACGGGCGCGACAGCCTGCTTGTTCTCCGAGCCGTCGTAGACGCTCAGCAGGATGAAGAGCGGGGCGCAGAAGTCGACCGCGAGCTTCCAGGGCTTGGGCAAGCCCAGCCTGTGGAAGAGGTTCGCGCTCCTGGACATCTGGCCGGACACGAAGAAGCGCTGGTAGAGCTTTCCGAGCTCGGGGTCGCGGTACTGCTCAAGGGTGAGCAGCTTCCGGAAGGGAGCGGCCTGCTCGTCCTCGGTCCAGAAGCGGAAGGCGGACTTGCCGTAATCCGCGAGAGCCGTGAGAGCCGCGCGCCTGTAGGCGCTGTCGGCGGCGCTCTGGCCGCGCTCGGGGACGGAGAACTCCGCGTCCCTCTCGTCGGCCTTGCGCTGCAG
>JAEENW010000049.1 GCA_016283945.1 Bacillota bacterium | reverse complement strand
GGAGTGAGGATACTCAAGCGCTTCATGAGATATAAGTAAATAATTTTATGTTAATATAAAGGAGAAACCATGAAAACATTCGTTATCGAGATGGAAAACGGGACCCAGATGAAGGGAGAGCTCTACGAGGAGATCGCTCCCATCACCGCGGCGAACTTCGAGAAGCTCGCAAACGAGGGCTTCTACGACGGGCTCACCTTCCACAGAGTGATCCCCGGATTTATGATCCAGGGCGGCTGCCCCAAGGGCAACGGGACCGGCGGCCCGGGCTACACCATCAAGGGTGAGTTCAAGGCCAACGGCTTCAGGAACGACCTGATGCACGTCAGGGGAGTCCTCTCCATGGCGAGAGCTCAGGATCCCAACTCCGCAGGCTCTCAGTTCTTCATCATGGTCGAGGACGCTCCGCATCTCAACGGCCAGTACGCGGCCTTCGGTATGGTCACTGAGGGCATAGAGAACGCCGACCTGATCGTGAACGTCCGCACCGACTACCGCGACAAGCCCATCGAGCCCCAGGTCATAAAGACCATCAGGGTATTTGAGGAATAGGAGGATATCATGAAAAAGCTTCTTCTGACAGGCTTCGACCCGTTCGGCGGCGAGAAGATCAATCCCGCCTGGGAGGCGGTCAAGCTCGTAAAGGACAGCATAGGCGATTACGAGATCACCAAGCTCCAGGTGCCGACTGTCTTCGGAAAAGCCGGGCAGACCGTATCCGCGAAGGCGGATGAGATAGGAGCCGACGTCGTTCTCAGCATAGGCCAGGCCGGCGGCAGGGCGGAGGTCACCCCCGAGATGATCGGGATCAATCTCCGCTACGGCAGGATACCCGACAACGAGGGCAACGTGCCTCTCGATGAGCCCGTGGTCGAGAAGGGTCCCGCGGGCATATTCGCGACTCTTCCGGCCAGGAAGATGGCCGAGGCGATCAAGGACGCCGGACTTCCCGGAAAGCTCTCCCTTTCCGCGGGAGCCTTCGTCTGCAACGACCTGCTCTACAGCATGCTCTACTACTTCCACGGCACCAAGACCCGCGTCGGTTTCATCCACGTGCCTTATCTTCCGGTGCAGGCTCCCGAGGGAGTTCCCAGCCTTGAACTCGAGAAGATCGCAGCCGCGATCGAAGCCGCGATAGGAGCGATAGACCAGTAATATGCTTACCAACTGCCTCACTGTAGCTGCGGGCGGAGCCATCGGAGCGGTGCTCAGATACCTGATCACGCTGATCCCCGCAAGCCCCGCCTCCGGCTTCCCGATCAAGACCTATTTTATAAACTTCACAGGAGCGCTGGCCGCGGGGATCGCCCTTGCTCTCATATCAAAGCATCCCGACATCGATCCGGTCCTCTACAATTTCATCAGGGTGGGCATAATCGGAGGCTACACGACCTTCGCGACCTGCTTCACCGAGAGCTACGTCTTCATGAAGAACGGAAACCCCGCCTTCGGCATTGCCTACGCGGTCTTCTCCGTGCTCAGCGCGTACGCCGGCATATACGCCGCGGACATGCTCGTCAAGTAGTTTAAACTGCGGCTGCGCCGCTTATTTATGAGAAAGGAGACACTATGGATTACGAAAAGGAACTCTATTCGTATATCGAATCCAGGAAGGAAGAGGTATACGACATCTCAGACAAGGTCTGGGAGTACGCTGAACCAAGATTCCAGGAATACAAATCCGCCAAGCTTGAGGCTGATTTCCTCGAGGCCAACGGCTTCAAGGTTACCAGAGGCCTCTGCGGCGAGGATACCGCCTATCTCGCCGAGTTCGGGAGCGGTCATCCCGTAGTAGCCATGCTCGGAGAGTACGACGCTCTCTCCGGACTTTCCCAGGAGGCCGACGTAGCCGAGAAGAAGCCCATCGTTGAAGGCGAGCAGGGTCACGGCTGCGGACACAACCTTCTCGGAGCCGGCCCCATTGCCTCCGCTCTCGCGGTAAAGGACTACATGGAGAGACACGGCACCAAGGGAACTCTCAGAGTTTACGGCTGCCCGGCTGAGGAGAACGCCGGCGGCAAGGAGTTCCTCGCCCGCGACGGAGCCTTCGACGACGTGGACATCTGCATGTCCTGGCATCCCGGCACCACCAATTTCGCGGTCGACAGCGGCTGCCTCGCCAACTTCCGCAAGTTCTACACCTTCCACGGGCTCTCCAGCCACGCGGCCGGCGCTCCGCATCTCGGACGCTCCGCCCTCGACGCCGTCGAGCTCATGGACGTTGGAGTCAATTACCTCAGAGAGCACATGATCGACGAGGCCAGGATCCACTACGCCATCACCAACACCGGAGGCACCGCTCCCAACGTGGTGCAGAGCGAGGCTCAGGTCCTCTACGCGATCAGAGCACCGAAGGTCACCGACGTTATGGAGCTCGCAGAGAGAGTCGACAACTGCGCAAAGGGCGCCGCCCTCATGACCGGCACCGAAGTCGATATCAAGCACGTTGCCGCTTACTCCGACTACGTCGCCAACGACGTCATCAAGGAAGTCGTCAAGAAGCACATGCAGGAGCTGCTCCCGCTCGATTACACCGAGGAGGAGGTCGCTTACGCCCAGAAGTTCCACGAAGCCATCACCGAGCTCGACAAGATCAACCTCAAGAAGGTCGCCGAGAGAGAGGCGGGCAAGGATTGGGCCAAGCTCGTAGACATGCCGCTCTGGAACTTCTATCAGAAGAACCCCGGCAAGCAGACCGGCTCCAACGACGCGGGCGCCGTATCCTATAAGTGCCCGTTCGTGTTCTTCTTCACCGTCACCTCCGCCTCCGGAACTCCGGGCCACAGCTGGCAGAACGTCGCTCAGGGCAAGGGCCCCGTCGCGCACAAGGGCATGCTCTTCGCCGCCAAGGTAATGGCCGCGACCTGCGTGGACTTCTTCGAGGATCCCGAGCTCGTAAAGGCCGCCAAGGACGAGTGGAACGAGGTCGTAGGACCCGACGGATATCCCGATCCGCTCCCCAAGGGCTCCAAGCCTGAGATCTGGTAATACTGCAGCGCGGCCGATACGGCCGCTGATATGCCGCGGCGCCCGGAGCAGAGCTCTCGGACGCCCGCGGGACTACGGAGGTTAAGATATGGAACAGTTCGCAAAGGATCTTGCTGCCTTTATCGAAGAGAGAAAGGAAAAGACCTGGGAGATCTCAGACGACGTCTGGGGATACGCCGAGTCCAGATTCACCGAGTTCAAGTCCTCCAAGGAGGAGGCTGACTACATGGAGAGCCTCGGCTTCAAGGTCACCAGGGGCATAGGCGGAGAGGAGACCGCCTTCATGGCAGAGTTCGGCTCCGGAAAGCCGGTCATCGGAATACTCGGCGAGTACGACTCTCTGTCCGGTCTCTCGCAGGAAGCTGACGTGCCCGAGCATAAGCCCATCGTTCCGGGCGGCGACGGACACGGCTGCGGCCACAACCTGCTCGGCATGGCTTCGGTAGCCGCTACCGTTGGTCTCAAGGACTACATGGAGAAGAACGGCACCCCCGGAACGATCCGCTATTACGGCTGCCCGGCTGAGGAGAACGCGGGAGGCAAGGCCTTCCTCGTCAGAGAGGGCTGCTTCGACGGAGTGGACATCTGCGTCACCTGGCATCCCGGAACCACCAACTCCGTGAGCAGGGGCTCCAGCCTCGCCAACTTCAGGATCTTCTACACCTTCCACGGGCTCTCCAGCCACGCCGCGGGCGCCCCGCATCTCGGCCGCTCCGCGCTCGACGCGGTGGAGCTCATGGACGTGAGCGTCAACTACCTCAGAGAGCATATGATCGATGAGGCGAGGATCCACTACGCCATCATGAACTCCGGCGGCACCGCTCCCAACGTCGTTCAGAGCGAGGCTCAGGTGCTCTACGCGATCAGGGCTCCCAAGGTCACCGACGTCATCGAGCTCGCGGAGAGAGTCAACAACTGCGCCAGAGGCGCCGCCCTCATGACCGGCACTACCGTCGACATCAGGCACGTGGCGGCTTACTCCAACGTCATCCCAAACGACGTGATCGGAGACGTCATAGAGAAGCACCTCAACGAGTTCGTGCCGCTCGACCTGACCGAAGAGGACATGGCCTACGCCAAGAAGTTCACCGAGGTCATCACCCCGCTCGACAAGGCGGCGCTCGAGAACCAGGCCAAGGCCCTCGCGGGCAAGAACTGGAAGGCCATGCTCGACAAGTATCCCGTACTGAACTTCGTTCTCGACGGAAGGATGCTAAAGGGCGGCGGATCCACCGACGTCGGCGACGTCTCCTGGGTCGTTCCCACCAACCAGTTCGGGACCTCGACCCTGGCCGCCGGCACTCCCGGACACTCCTGGCAGGTGGTAGCGCAGGGCAAGGGCCCCGTCGCTCACAAGGCAATGCTGGCCGCGGCGAAGGTCATGGCCTGCACCGCCTACGAATTCCTCACCACCCCGAAGCTGGTCGAAGAGGCCACTGCCGAGTGGAAGGAGAGGCTCGGAGGCGAGAGCTATCCCAATCCTCTGCCCAAGGATATGAAGCCCGAGATCTGGTAAAACAGGTCTTATAGCGGCGGCAGAGGTCACAGGCTTCTGCCGCCGCATGTTTTTTTCGCAGACGCGGCCCGCGCCGCTGAAAGGTCGTATATATCATGAAAGTGATAATCATAAACGGAAGCCCGAGGAAGGAAAGCAACACCATGATCGCGCTCAGCGAGATGATCGACGTGTTTGCCGACGAGGGCATAGAGACCGAGGTATTCAACATCGCCGAGACTCCCGTCGAGGACTGCAGGGCCTGCGGAGCCTGCTCTAAGCTCGGCCGCTGCGTCATACAGGACAAGGTCAACGATGTAAGCGACGCCCTGAAGGACGCCGACGGTCTCGTCGTTGGATCACCGGTATACTACGGAGCCGCTGCCGGAAGGGTCGCCTCGTTCATGAACAGGCTTTTCTACAGCATGCCCTACGATCCGACGATGAAGGTCGGAGCGGCTTTCTGCTGTGCCAGAAGGGGAGGCATCGAGACCGCCTTCGATCAGCTCAACAAGTACTTCACGATAAGCGGCATGCCCGTCGCCTC
>JAEENW010000048.1 GCA_016283945.1 Bacillota bacterium | reverse complement strand
GCCGTAGAAATCCCTGGCTTCGATCCTGTCCCCCTTGTCCTCGCCCCAGCCGAGGGTTCTTCCGTAAAAGTCCTTTATAGCTTCCTTTGCCACCGCTATTTCCCCCTTAAAATATCGCTATGCTTTGAGCGTCCACGCGAAGCCCTTCGCGCACCTGAGCTCGTGGTCTGCGAAGTGCCCTCCCTTGTTCCACTCGAGCAGGACGTTTTCGGCGCCGAGCTGCGCGGATAGGTCGGTCGCGAGAGCCCTTATGCGGTCGCCGACGGGCCTCATGAGCGGGTTTCTGATGCGCTCCTCGCGGTCGCCGAGGCTGAGGTAGACGCGGCCGGCGTTCATCTCCCGCCCCGCCGCGTATTCGCTGAAGCCCGGGAACCACACCGAAGGCGAGGCGGCCATGACGCCGCTGAAGGCGCGGCTCTCGAACCCTGACCAGAGGGCGAAAAGCCCTGCCAGCGAGTAGCCTCCGATGATGAGCCGCGGGGCTTCTGCCGCATCAGGCCTCATCCTGCCGAGCTCGGGCAAAAGCTCCTCCTCGATGAAGCGCAGGGTCTCCCGCGCGCCGGAGCCGAAGGGCTCGTCTCCGAAGGCGGGAGGCGCCTCCCAGGGGGAGAGCTCGCTGTTCCAGTCTTTTATCTCGAACGCGCAGAGGAGGAAACTCCGGTCTGCGGGCACGTCAAGCAGCCCGCGGATGAGCTCATACTCATCCCCGAGCTTTTCCATTCCCTCGGCGCTCATGGGCTGTATTATGATCTTCTCCGCCGCGGGGTCTCCGAGCGCCGCGCAGGCGCGCCCTCCGGCGGTGAAGCGTTCCATTGTTTCAAATGCCATCAAAATACCCTCTCTGCCACGTTTATAATACCACAAAAGCTTTTCCTTGACACTTTCCCGCCCTAACGTAAAATAAACATATGTGAAAAACAGGGGCCGCTTCGGGCGCCCCTGAGCAAGATACCGGAGGATGGAATGTTCAAAAAGATCGGTACCGCCGTCTTCATAGTCCTGCTCTTCGTGCTCGCGGGCGCGATGCAGAACTTCACCAAGGAGAACAGGGAGATGGCGCAGAAAGTCGACGATATAGCGGCCAGGGTCGAGCAGGCCGAGGCCGAGCTCGCGGACAAGGAGGCCCTCGTAGAGAGCCTTCAGCAGAGGTTGGACGAGTTGAACGCGAAGAAGGAGGCGCACTGACATGGCGTACACCGGACGCGGACAGAAGTACAGCGACAGCAGCAACGATTACACCGCCATCGCGGTCTGGGTGCTGAACATAGCGCTCGCCTTCGGCAGCAGGTACGTGGCGAATTACTACGGCGGCCTGCAGGAGGACATGACGGCCTATTACCAGGAGGCCGAGCAGAAGCTTGAGGACCTGGAGACCCGCATCGGTGAGGCCGACGCGCTGATCTTGGACCTGCAGGCGCAGATAGAGGCCGCGGAGAAGTAGCTCCGCCCTACAGGAAGCTCCTCCTGTGTATCGGGCAGGGTCCGAGGGCCTTCAGCCCCTCGTAGTGGGCCTTTGTCCCGTAGCCCTTGTTGCTCTCGAAGGCGTAGCCCGGATAGACGACGGCCATGCGCTCCATCTCGCGGTCACGCTCGACCTTGGCGAGTATGGACGCGGCGGCGATGGACGCGGAGAGCGCGTCGCCGTGGACTATGGAGCTCTGCGGGAGCTCGAGCCCCTTCAGCGTGACGGCGTCGATCAGCACGTGGTCGGGCCGCGGGCTCAGGGCGCGGATCGCGTCGAGCATGGCCTCCTTCGTGGCTTCGAGTATGTTTATCTCATCTATGCGCTGCGGCTCCCTGCGCCCGAAGGCGTAGGAGACCGCGGCTTCCTTTATGGCGTCGTAGAGCTCGGCCCTCCTCTTGGGGCTGAGCTTTTTTGAGTCGTCGACCCCGAGCAGGGAGAAGTCCCGCGGCAGTATCACCGCGGCGGTGACGACGGGCCCGGCGAGCGGGCCGCGGCCGACCTCGTCGACTCCGGCGACGAGCAGCTTGCCGGCGTCCCAGAGGCGCCTCTCGAATGTCAGCATCTCCTCGAGGTGCTGCTTTTGTTTTTCCAGACGTTCCTGTTTGGTCATGATCTACAGCAGCTTTCTGAAGTACAGCCCGCCGGTGCGCCTGCCCTCGAAGGGCTCGCCGCGGCGGTAGGTCTCGGCTATGGCGAAGCACTCCTCCTTGCTTTCGAGCGTGAAGTACATGATGTGTATGTCCGCGGGCAGCGCGCGGTCGCCCGCGTAGAGCGGGACGCTGTTGAGCAGCTCGCTGTACTTCCTCTCGCGGCAGATCAGCGGGAAGTCGGTCTCGGTGCGGTCGGTCATGAAGTTGAGCCCGGAGCACGTGCCGCAGCCCTTCTCTCCCCTCATCGGGCAGGCTCTGAGCTTCATCAGCGGGAGCCTCCCGTAGCCTATCGCGGCGAGGGGCTTCTCGTGCGCGAGCCTTCCCATGCCGGCGGCTGAGATCTCGAAGGAGGCGCAGAGGTCCTCGAGCCCGAGGGCTTCAGCCTCCGCGAGTGCCTCGGAGTTCAGTATGTTGAGCTCGGGGCCGCCGGACACCCTGAGGCCGAGGGAAAGCGCCATCCTGACGCTTCCTATGTTCGTGGCGTAGGCGCGCGCGAGGCCCTTTCCCATCAGCTTTTTCAGGCGCTCCGCGGTCCTCTCCTCGTCCTCGGGCCAGATCAGCGGGAGCTCGCAGATGAGCCTGTCGCCGAAGCGGCCGAGGAGCTCGGGGTGCTTTTCGATCTCCCACAGCGGGAGCATGAGGTCCTCACCAGGGGCGGGCTCGAAGAGCTGCTCCGCCCTCTCGAAGCGGAGGCGCAGGCGGGGAGCGGTCCCCGCGCGGCTAGTGGCAGCCGGGCTATGAGCGGCGGGTCTGGATGCCGCGCCTGCTGACTTCGCCGTCGCTGCGGCGGTCGCCGCGAAGACGCCCTCGGACCCTGCGTCCTGCGCTCCTTCACCCTTCCCCCTCTTCGCGTACTCAGGGGTGTTCTCCTCTATCCTCGCGGCGTCGAGCTGCGCGAGCGCGTCCCTCCGCATCGCGTTGAGCGCGGAGGCGGGCAGCATGAGGCCCTCGCCGGCGTCCAGCGAGAGGCTGTCCATGTAGTACATGCTTCCGCCGGTCTTGGAGAGGCTCCTAGCGGCGTATTCCTCGCTGAGGGGCAGGCTCCTGGCCTTCTCGGGCACGGGGCCTTCGGCTGTCACGGCGCGCCCCGTTTCGCTCTCGATGACGGTGAGCACGGAGGGCTCGCCCTCGTGCGCGCTGAGGTACATGTCGACGGCCACGCTCTGCGGCTCCTTCTCGTATATCTTCGCGAGCATCGGCAGCACGTCCGAGGCCGCGGTCACGTCCTCCTTGGTGCGGATCCCGAACATCTCCGGGCCGCGCTTTCCGCTGAGGTGCCCGTCGGTGAAGCCGCTCCTGGAGAACACCGCCCTGAGGGTCTCCATGTCGGGCTTTCTGCCGTCGAGCGCGTCGCGGCAGGCGGTGACGGAGGCGGCGACGTACTCCGCCCTCTTCATGCGGCCCTCGATCTTGACGGAGGCGACTCCGGCGGCTTCCAGCTCCTTCAGCCTCTCGACGTAGGAGAGGTCCTTGAGTGAGAGCGCGTAGTCCTTTCCGCCGAGGTGCCAGTCGAGCCTGCAGGGCTGGGCGCAGAGGCCGCGGTTGCCGCTGCGGGCGCCGATGATGGACGAGAGGTAGCAGGCTCCGGAGACGCTCATGCAGTGCGCTCCGTGGACGAAGACCTCAGCCTCGACGCCTGTGCGGGATATCACCCTCCTGATCTCGGCGAGGCTGAGCTCTCTGGCGAGCACAACGCGGGAGAAGCCCATCTCCGCGAGCTGCCTCGCTCCGGCCTCGTTGACGCAGGCCATCTGGGTCGAGGCGAAGAGCGGAAGCCCGGGCCAGGCCTGCCTGGTATAGGCCGCGACGGCGAGGTCCTGGACTATGATGGCGTCGACTGCGGATGAGCCCGCTGTGTCGACCGCCCTTTTGACCGCGGCGAGCTCCTCGTCCTTGACGAGGGTGTTTATCGTGATATAGACCTTCACTCCGTGGAGGTGGCAGTAGGCGACTGTGTCCTTCAGCCCCTCGCCCGCGAAGTTCTCCGCGTTGCGGCGGGCGTTGAAGTCCTGCAGGCCGAAGTACACGGCGTCGGCGCCGCTCCTGACGGCTGCGACGAGCTGCTCCTGCCCTCCCACGGGCGCGAGTATCTCTATGCTCTTTCCTGATCTGTTCATGCGGGGAGCTCCCTCCTTTTACGTTTGACTGTGATTATAATAGCACAGCCGCCTATCTCATCAAAATATAGTCTTCATATGATTTTTTGTCAGTTTAGGGGAACGGAAAGCCGCTGTTTGTGGTATATTTATTTGTCGCTCTGAACAGGGCGGATTTTGAGTTGCGTTTTATGGAAGTTTAAGGCTTATGGCAGACAACACCACCGCGAAAAAGAGACCCGAGCTGCTCGCTCCCGCGGGCGATCTCGAGGGAGTGAGGACGGCGCTGAGATACGGCGCGAACGCCATCTATCTGGGCGGTCCCTTCATGCAGCTCAGGGCCGAGAAGGTCGGCTTCACCGAGGAGACCCTCGCCGAAGCGGCTGATCTCATCCACTCCTGCGGGGCGAAGCTCAACGTCACGGTCAACAGCTTCGCGATAAACAGCGAGATCCCGCTCCTGGGAGATTACGCGAGGCGCCTCAAGGACCTCGGCGCGGACGCCCTGATCGTCTCGGACATAGGGGCGATCGCGGAGATCAAGGAGAAGTGCCCGGAGATAGCCGTCCACGTCAGCACCCAGGCGAACACCATGAACTACAGGGCCTGCGAGGTCTACTGGAACATGGGCGCGAGCCGCGTCGTGCTCGCGAGGGAGCTCACGCTGGAGCAGATCCGCGAGATCAACGAGAAGAAGCCCGGGGGCCTCGAGCTCGAGAGCTTCGTGCACGGCTCCATGTGCATGGCTTACTCGGGAAGGTGCATCATGAGCGCCTACCTGACCGGCCGCAGCGCCAACCGCGGAGGCTGCGCGCAGTCCTGCCGCTGGAACTACTACCTCATGGAGGAGAAGCGCCCGGGCGAGTACTTCCCGGTCTTCGAGGACGAGAAGGGCTTCACCATAATGAGCTCCAAGGACCTCTGCGCGATCGCCTTCCTCGATCAGCTCGAGGAGGCCGGCATAGTCTCCTTCAAGATCGAGGGCCGCATGCGCACGCCCTACTCCATCGGCACCACGGTCAACGCCTACAGGATGATGCTCGACGGCCGCTGCACTCTCGAGGAGGCGCGCCAGGAGCTCGAGACCTCGAGCCACAGGCCCTTCTCCACGGGCTTCTACTTCGGCGACCCCAACCAGGTGGCGACCGATTCCGACGGCTACATCAGGGACTGGCTCTTCGTTGGCAGTGCCGCGGAGGACGCGAAGGACGGATACGCGACGATACTGACAAGGAACGCCTTCAGCGTCGGCGACGAGATCACCGCCGTGAGCCCCGGATATCCCGGAAGGCCCTTCACCCTGACGGAGATCTTCGACGAGGAGGGAAATTCCATAGAGAGATCCTCGCACCCCATGAAGCTCGTGCGCATCAACGCGCCGGAGTGGCTGCGCGAGGGAGACCTGCTCAGGCGCAGGTCGGACAGACAGTAAAGCGGCGGCCGAACGCGGCCGTCCTTACCCGGGGACCGCTCCCCGGGAGATATCGAAAGGCAGGAAACAGACCCGATGCAGGAAAAGAAGAGCGGAGTGAACCTCCTGATCTTTTTTGTCATCATGACCATGTTCAACATGGCGGCGAGCTTCGCGCATCCAGTGACGCCCACGCTCATCGTCGAACGCCATCTAGACAGCTCGATGTTCGGAATAGCTCTCGCGGCAATGCTCACGATGATGTTCCTCTTCGCTCCCTTCTGGGGCAAGATGTGCAGCTACGTTCCGACCAGGAACCTCATGCTGATCGGAGCTATCGGCTACTCGATAGGACAGTACATCTTCGGGTCCGCCGTCAACGAGGCCATGGTCGTCGGAGGCCGCGCCTTCGCGGGCGTGTTCACCTCGGCCTGCTTCACCGCCTTCGCCAACTACGTCATAAACGTCAGCGACCAGGAGAGCCGCGGACAGAACCTGACCATACTCGCCACCGTGCAGAACGTCGCGGGCGCCGTCGGCTACTTCGTCGGAGGCATGCTCGGGCTCATCTCGGTGGAGTTCACCTTCACCTGCCAGATCATAGTGCTGGCTCTGGGCGGAGTCGCCTTCTTCTTCATCAGCGTGGACGACACTCCCTTCAAGCACAGGCCCGAGAAGAGGCTCAGCCTCGCGGACGCCAACCCATTCGCCGCCTTCTTCGACCTGAAGAACTTCATCACCCCGGCTCTGGGCATGCTCTTCGCGATCACCGCGATCTGCGCCATAGGCCAGAACTCCTTCGAGCAGGTGTTCAACTACTACATCAAGGACTACTTCGGGCTGTCCTCCGCGTACAACGGCATCTTCAAGGCCGCAATCGCGGCTACGGGCTTCCTCGCGAACAGCCTCATCTGCATGAGGCTGATCAAGAAGACCGACACCAACGTCACCTTCCTGCCCGTGATCATAGCCTGCGTCATCCCGCTCGGGCTTGCCCTGCTGTTCTTCAACAGCCTCTGGCCCTTCGCGATATGTGACATAATATTCTTTACGATAAACACCATGCGCCTGCCGCTGATGCAGAACCTCTGCGCCGGGCGCGCCACGCCCGAGACCAGCAATTCGGTCATGGGCTTCTACCAGGCGATGGGCTCGCTCGGAGGCATCTTCGGCGCCGCCTTCGCCGGGCTCATCTACGACACCAATTCGCACTATCCCTTCATACTCGCCTTCTGCGCCTTCGTCATCGGAGCGGTGCTCTCGCTCATGTACGTGAGGACCTACAGAAGGGAGCTCGCGGCCGAAAAGTAAAAGGCGAGCCGCGGCGCCGTATCCCCTGCCGGGGAGCGGATCCGCGCGGCAGCCTGTAAGGAGAGTTTTATGAACAGATGGCAGTATCTCAAATTCCTGATAGTCTACGCCGTCTTCTA
>JAEENW010000047.1 GCA_016283945.1 Bacillota bacterium | reverse complement strand
CCCTTCAAGGGCATCAACCCGGACGAGTGCGTAGCAATCGGCTCCGCCATCCAGGCGGGCGTTCTGACCGGCGAGGTCAAGGACGTGCTCCTGCTGGACGTCACCCCGCTGTCCCTGTCCATCGAGACTCTCGGCGGAGTAGCGACCAGGCTGATCGAGAGGAACACCACCATCCCGACCAAGAAGAGCCAGATATTCTCCACCGCGGCCGATAACCAGAGCGCTGTGGACATCCACGTAATGCAGGGCGAGCGCCAGATGGCGGCCGACAACATCACCCTCGGACGCTTCCAGCTCAGCGGCATTCCGGCCGCCCCGCGCGGAGTTCCTCAGATCGAGGTGACCTTCGACATCGACGCCAACGGCATCGTGAACGTCAGCGCCAAGGACCTCGGCACCGGCAAGGAGCAGCACATCACCATCACCTCCTCCAACAAGCTCTCCGACGAGGAGATCCAGCAGAAGGTCAAGGAGGCCGAGCAGTACGCCGCGGCCGATAAGGCCAAGAAGGAGGAGACCGAGCTCAGGAACCAGGCTGAGACCCTGATCTACGAGACTGAGAAGAACGTCAAGGAGCTCGGCGACAAGCTGAGCGCCGACGAGGTATCCAGGATCAACGCCGCCAAGGAGGCTCTGCAGAAGACCCTCGAGAACGGCACGGTCGACGAGATCAAGTCTAAGCTCGAGGCCCTGACCAATGAGTTCCACACCATCTCCACCAGGCTCTACGAGCAGGCCTCGCAGCAGCAGGCGGCGAACGGCCAGGGAGCCGGCCCCAACATGGGCGGCGCGGGCTTCAACCCGAACATGGGCGGAGCCGGATTCAACCCCGGAGCGGGCTTTAACCCCGGCGCCGGCCAGAGCCAGGGCGGCCACGACGACAACGTCGTAGACGCGGACTTCACGGTGGTCGACGACGACAACAAATAATTTTTAAGGAGCTGACAGCCACATGGCGGATAAGCGCGATTACTACGAGGTGCTCGGACTCAAGAAGGGCGCCTCGGAAGATGAGATAAAATCTGCTTTCAGAAAAATGGCTATGAAATATCACCCGGACCGCAATCCGGGTGATAAGTCTGCCGAAGAAAAGTTCAAGGAGATCAACGAGGCCTATTCCGTCCTCTCCGATCCCGACAAGAAGGAGAAGTACGACCGCTTCGGCTTTGCCGGCGTCGACCCGAACGCGGGCTTCGGCGGCGAGAACCCCTTCGGTGGTTTCGGCGGCGCGGGCTTCGGCGGCTTCGAGGACATCTTCAACATGTTCGGCGGCTTCGGAGGCTCGGGCTTCGGCGGCTATACCCAGAACGCGAACGCTCCGCGCAAGGGCAGGGACATAGAAAAGCATATGAACATCAGCTTCAACGAGGCTGTCTTCGGAACTACGAAGAAGATCAACCTCACGAAGAACGTCGAGTGCGAGACCTGCCACGGCAGCGGCGCGGCTCCCGGAAGCTCCAAGAAGACCTGTCCGCAGTGCGGCGGCTCCGGAAGGGTGCGCAGGGTGCAGAACACCGTGTTCGGCCAGATGCAGTCCGAGACCGTATGCCCGAAGTGCGGCGGCACGGGGCAGGTCATAGAGACCCCCTGCAGGGACTGCGGCGGCACGGGCAGGGTCAGGAAGACCGTAAGCCTCAGCGTCAAGATCCCCGCGGGAGTCGACAACGACGCGGTGATCACCCTCAGAGGGCAGGGCGAGCCCGGCTATAACGGCGGGCCGGCGGGCGACCTCTACATCGTGCTCTCCGTGGGAGAGCACGGGATGTTCGAGCGCAGGGGCGACGATCTCTGGCTCAAGGTCCCCATAACCTTCAGCCAGGCAGCGCTCGGAGACGAGATCTCCATCCCGGGCCTGAAGGACAAGCTCCTCTGCAAGGTCCCGGCGGGGACTCAGCCTGGCACCGTGCTCAGGCTCAAGGGCAAGGGCGTTCCCAACGTACGCACCGGAAATCCCGGAGACATCTACGTCGAGGTGAACATCGAGGTGCCGACCAAGCTCACCGCCGCTCAGAAGGACCTCATAAGGCAGTTCGGCGAGAGCAAGGCGAGCGAGGGCTACGCCAAGCGCAAGAAGTTCTCCGACTCGCTCAGGGATCTCTTCAAGTAGGACGCCGGGCCAAACGGCGGCAAAGCGACAGATATGGAAGCCATCAAGAAATTCTTTAAGGGCCTTTTTCACCTCCTGCTCATAGCTGCTCTGTGCTGCGGGATCTGGTACTTCGCGGCCGGTCCCAAGACCGTACCCGCGCCGTACATCGATTTCGGCGGCGAGAGGATAGCCTACACCCAGCAGCACTGGCGCACGCCCGTGTTCTTCGGATATCTCTACAAGGACGTCAAGGGCAAGGGCAGCGAGGAGGCGGAGCTCGGACAGCTCGAGCCCGCGCAGCTCAGGCTCTCCGTTCCGGAGGGCTACAGCTGCTCCGTGACCCTCGACAAGGAGGGCGAGCATTACTTCTCCGGCGGCGTCGAAGACTTCAACAAGCAGGTCTGGGACAACGGTTCCTACCGAATGAACGTCGATCTGCGCAAGGAGCAGGACGAGCTCTCCGACTGGCTGCAGCTCGACTACGCCTTCAGCTACACGGTCGACGTGAGACCTTCCGCGGCGTTTTCGGCAGAGAGCGCCATGCAAGGTGATATAATCACAGTTTATGTTAATACCGGAAGATCCGATGAGCTTCCGACTATATCCACCGATCTGGGCAAGCCGGTCTTCGCTTCCCTGGGCAACAGGAACTACGTTTCCTACGTGCCCGTGGGCTTCGCTCAGACTCCCGGAGAGTACGACATCTGCGTCAGCGCGGGCGGCGAGGAGTTCGTCGGCCACGTCTCCGTGAGAGAGAGGGAATACGAGGTCCAGGAGCTCACGATCGACGAGGAGGTCGCGGCCTCGACCACCGGCAGCACCGCCAACATCGACTACGCCCAGAAGATCACGCCTACGCTG
>JAEENW010000046.1 GCA_016283945.1 Bacillota bacterium | reverse complement strand
ACTATGTCATCCAGCTCGGAGGTGTCGATGTCCTGCGCCCTGCCCTCGTCGCACTTGGCGGCGACTGCCGGATCGAGCGGAAGGCGCGCGGTCTTGAGTATGCCGTACTCCTCGGCGAGCTCCTCGAGCCTGCTCTTTCCGAAGATGTAGTGTTTGCTTCCGCAGTCCGGGCACTGGAAATAGGACATGTTCTCCACAACGCCGATGACAGGGATGTTCATGAGAGCGGCCATCTTGACGGCCTTGCCCACGATCATGCCGACCAGGTCCTGCGGCGAGGTTACGACGACTATGCCGCTCACGGGCAGGGACTGGAAGACGGTCAGGGGCACGTCGCCGGTCCCCGGGGGCATGTCGACGAACATGTAGTCGATATCGCCCCAGATGACGTCGCTCCAGAACTGCTTGACGACTCCGGCGATGACGGGTCCTCTCCAGACCACGGGATCGTCCGCGCTCGGCAGCATGAGGTTGACGGACATGACCTTGATGCCGTTCTCGGTGACGGCGGGGATGATGCCCTCCTCGCTGGCTCCGACTATGCCATTGAGCCCGAACATCTTCGGGATGGACGGGCCGGTCAGATCGGCGTCGAGTATGGCGACGTTTCTGCCGCCCTTGGCCATGGCGCTGGCCAGCATGGAGGTGACGAGGGACTTGCCCACGCCGCCCTTGCCGCTGACGACGCCAATTACTTTCTTTATATTTGACTGTTTGTTGGCGGGCTCGAGGAAGCTCTCGGGAGCTGTCCTGTCCGCGCAGTTTTCCGCGCAGTGCTCGCAGTTGTGATCGCAATTCTGTGCCATGTTTCCTCCTGATAGATCGCCGCATCCGGCTATACGCGCCATTATACCACACTGCGCGCCGCCCGCAAGTGTGCTATCTGTTAAAGCGCATCAGCGGCTCTTAATACCACATAATTCGCTAACTCGACGATTGAAAAAACTTGATAATCAGTGTATCATATATCAGATAGTTTTAAAGTCGCTCAGAGTGCCTTCCAGCGAGGGCATTTTAGTGCGTATTTTATAGCGAAAGGAGCCATATTAGATGAAATTTAGCTACTATCCCGGCTGTACTCTTTCGGCCAAGGCTAAAGACCTTGATGAGTACGGCCGCAAGGCGGCTGAAGCTCTCGGCATCACGCTGGAGGAACTGCCCGAATGGCAGTGCTGCGGTGCTGTGTATCCCAACGCGACGGACGAGATAGCCACCAGGCTGTCCTCTGTCCGCGCTCTGAGCAAGGCTAAGGAAGCCGGCCAGACTCTGGTCACGCTCTGCTCGGCCTGCCATCACGTGATCAAGCGCGTGAACGGAGATATGCAGAACAACATCGAGATCCGCCAGAACGTGAACGCCTACCTCCACACCATGGAGGGAGCCGAGCCCTACGAGGGCGACGCTAAGGTGATCCACTACCTCGAGATGCTCAGAGACTGCGTAGGATTTGACACCCTCAAGTCCAAGGTGGTCAATCCGCTCAAAGGAAAGAAGATAGGCGCCTACTACGGCTGCCTCCTTCTCAGACCGGGCAAGGAGATGCAGATGGACGATCCCGAGAATCCGACCATCCTCGAGGACTTCATCAGAGCGATCGGAGCGGAGCCCGTCTACTACGGGATGAGGAACGAGTGCTGCGGCGGATACATCACCGTCGAGGACAAGGACCAGGCCAAAAAGCGCGTCAACGCCATCACCGGCAACGCCAGGAACAGCGGCGTCGACATGCTCATCACCGCCTGCCCCCTCTGCCACTACAACCTCAAGAAGAACGCCGACGAGCCGCTGCCCGTCTACTACTTCACTGAACTGCTGGCCGAAGCGCTCGGCGTCAAATAGAAGGGAGAAGCCATGAAAACAGAGGACATGATCAAAGAGATCACCCGAATCTCCGGCGGAAACCCTGCCAAGTGCATGAAGTGCGGCAAATGCTCCGGCGCCTGCCCCGCTTACGACGAGATGGACTACCATCCCCATCAGTTCGTCAACATGGTGCTCGACGGACGCATCGAGGAGCTCGCGGGATCCAAGGGGATCTGGAACTGCCTCAGCTGCTTCGCCTGCCTCGAGCGCTGCCCGAGAAGCGTAGAACCGGCGAGGATCATCGAAGCCGTTCGCGTCGTGACCCTCAGAAAGGCCGGCGCCAACCACCTCAAGCCGGATGACATCCCCGCCCGCCTGGACGACGATATCCCGCAGCAGGCTATCACGAGCGCCATGCGCAAGTACGCGAAGTAGTGAGGTGAGAAGATGCAAAGAATAGGTGTATTTGTCTGCTGGTGCGGTTCCAACATCGCCGCGACGGTAGACGTAGAGGCGGTAGCCGACGCTCTTTCCAAGGAGCCGGGCGTCGTATTCGCCACCAATTATCAGTATATGTGCTCCAAGTCCGGACAGGACATGATCAGGGAGAAGATCAAGGAACTGGGCCTCACCGGCGTAGTGATCTGCTCCTGCTCCCCGCGCATGCACGAAGCCACCTTCAGGAAGACCTGCGAGAGCGCCGGCCTGAACCCCTACATGGTGGAGATCGCCAACATCCGCGAGCAGGTATCCTGGGTCCACAAGGACAAGGCCGTCGGCACCGAGAAGGCTATCATCCTCGGAAGAGCCGCCATCGCCAAGGTCCAGCTCAACACCCCGCTGATCGCGGGACAGACTCCTGTCACCAAGAGAGCCCTCGTCATCGGCGGCGGCATCGCCGGTATCCAGACCGCTCTGGACATCGCCGACGCGGGCTTCCCCGTAGACATCGTCGAGAAGAATCCGACCATCGGCGGAAAGATGGCCCAGCTCGACAAGACCTTCCCGACCCTCGACTGCGCCGCCTGCATCCTCACCCCGAAGATGGTGGACGCCGGACAGAACGAGAACATCCGCATCCTGAGCTACTCCGAGATCGAGGACGTCAAGGGCTACATCGGCAACTTCGACGTCAAGATCCGCAGGAAGGCCAGATACGTAGATGAAGAGAAATGCACCGGCTGCGGCACCTGCATGGAGAAGTGCCCGATGAAGAAGGTCCCCAACGAGTTCAACATGGGACTCGACAACAGGACCGCGATCTACATCCCCTTCGCCCAGGCCGTGCCCAAGGTAGCGACCATCGACGCGAACTACTGCCTCAAGCTGAACACCGGCAAGTGCGGCATCTGCTCCAAGGTATGCCTCGCTGACGCCGTCGACTACGAGCAGAAGGACGAGATCCTCGAGGAGAAGTACGGCGCCATCGTCGTAGCGACCGGATTCAACCCGATCAGCCTCGAGAAGTTCGACGAGTTCGCCTACAGCCAGAGCCCCGACGTGGTATCCTCGCTCGAGTTCGAGCGCCTGATGAACGCGGCCGGCCCGACCGGCGGCACCCTGCTCAGGCCCTCCGACAAGACTCACCCGCACACCATCGTGTTCGTGCAGTGCGTGGGTTCCCGCTGCGACGCTTCCGCTGAGAAGGGCAAGGAGTACTGCTCCAAGATCTGCTGCATGTACACCGCCAAGCACGCCATGCTGACCCGCGAGAAGTATCCCGACACCGAGGTCTACGTCTTCTACATCGACGTCCGTACCCCGGGCAAGGGCTTCGACGAGTTCTACAGGCGCGCCGTCGAGCAGTACAACGTCCATTACATCAAGGGCATGGTAGGCAAGGTCGTACCCGAGGGCGGCAAGCTCAAGGTCCAGGCCTCCGACCTGCTCGACAACAGGCAAATCCACATCGACGCCGACATGGTGGTGCTCGCCGCCGCCATCGAACCCGACAAGAGCGCGAGACCTCTCGCGACCAAGCTCACGGCTTCCATGGACACCAACGACTTCTTCACCGAGGCTCACCCCAAGCTCCGTCCCGTCGAGAGCCCGACTGCGGGCATCTTCCTCTCCGGCACCTGCCAGGGACCGAAGGACATCCCCGAGACCGTAGCCCAGGCCGGAGCCGCGGCTTCCAAGGTCATCAGCCTCCTCGTCAAGGACAACCTCGTAGGCAACCCCTGCGTGGCCAAGCCGGACGAGCTCATGTGCAACGGCTGCTCCAGCTGCGAGAAGGTCTGCCCCTACGGCGCTATCACCTACGAGGATAAGCCCTTCAGAGGACCCAACAGGACCACGCTCATCCGCCGCGTAGCGGTCGTCAACCCGGCGGTATGCCAGGGCTGCGGCGCCTGCACGGTAGCCTGCCCGAGCGGAGCCATGGACCTCCTCGGCTTCTCCAACAGACAGATCATGGCGGAGGTAGACGCGATATGCAAGTAGATAAGAATTGGACTCCCACCATCGTAGCGTTCTGCTGCAACTGGTGTTCCTACGCGGGCGCGGACCTGTCCGGAAACAACAGGCTCAGCTATCCCGCCAACGTTAAGATCATCCGCATCCCCTGCTCCTGCAGGCTGAACCCGATGTTCATCCTCAGGGCCTTCCAGCGCGGAGCCGACGGAGTCATCCTCTGCGGATGCCACCCCGGCGACTGCCACTACACCACGGGAAACTACTACGCCAGAAGGCGCATGACCCTGCTCTTCTCCATGCTCGACTATCTGGGCATCGAGAAGGAGCGCACCCGCGTCGAATGGGTCTCCGCCGCTGAAGGCGCCAAGTTCGCGGCTACCATGAACGAGTTCGTCGAAGCCGTGACTGCCCTCGGTGAGAACAAGAGATTGGAGGACTTCAGATGCAAGCAGTGATCAAGAAAAAAGCGATCGAGCTCCTCGAGAGCGGCACGGTGAACAGAGTCCTCGGATGGAAGGCCGGAGAATTCTTCTACGACCTCACCCCCGCGGTCTTCACCACTCCCGAGCAGATCGAGAAGGACTTCGTTTACAGCGTCTTCTCCGGCGCCAACATGTCCAAGTATCTTATAGATGAAAGCAAGAAGGAGGGCAAGGTCGCGGCCTTCATCAAGCCCTGCGACGGCTATTCCTTCGTTCAGCTCCAGAAGGAGCACAGGATCGTCCGCGAGAACATCTACGCCGTAGGCCTCGCCTGTGACGGAATGTGCGACATGCGCGAGATCCGCGAGGCCGGCATCAAGGGCGTCACCTCCGTCGAGGAGGACGGCGAGACCCTGAAGATCGGCACCATCTACGGCGAGAAGACCATGGCCAAGAAGGACGCCCTCCTCGAGAGATGCGTCCACTGCAAGAGCAAGAAGGTCGTGGACTGCGACGAGATGATCGGCGAGAACGGCGAAGAGAACCGCGACTGCGGCAGATTCGACGAGGTCGAGAAGCTCGAGGCCATGAGCCCCGACGAGAGGTTCGCCTTCTGGCGCTCCCAGCTCTCCCGCTGCATCCGCTGCAACGCCTGCAGAGAGGTCTGCCCCGCCTGCAGCTGCGTAAAGTGCGTATTCGACAATCCCAACTCCGGCATCGCCCAGAAGGCCGCCGCGAGCGATTTCGAAGAGAACAACTTCCACATCATCAGGGCCTTCCACGTAGCCGGCAGGTGCACCGACTGCGGAGAGTGCTCCAGGGTCTGCCCCGAGCACATTCCTCTCCACCTGCTCAACCGCAAGTTCATCAAGGATATGAACGAGCTGTACGGCTTCTACCAGGCCGGCGCGGACTTCGAGTCCAAGCCGCCCGTGATGAACTACACCACGGGTGACGCCGAGCCCTCGATCGTTTACGCGAGAGGAGGCGACAAGTAATGAAAAAGATCTCCAAAGCAAAGATAGACGAGCTGTTCAAGGCGATCTCCGCGAAGGAGACCCTCTACATCCCCGTGGATGACTCCGAGGGACAGGCCGCCTTCATCCCCTACGCCGAGGGACTCAAGATGAGCGAGGACCTCAACACCGTAAGGAGCGCGAAGGACCTCTTCTTCCCGCAGGTCGAGAGCCTCGTCAACTTCAAGATGGACGGCAAGCACATCGAGATAATCGACGCCGCCACCGAGAAGAAGCCCTTCGTCATCTTCGGCGTCAGGGCCTGCGACGCGAGGAGCTTCGACATCCTCGACAGAGTCTTCTACTACGCCGAGCCCAAGGACAGCTTCTACATCGAGCGCAGGGACAAGAGCACCGTCGTGACTCTCGCCTGCAACGCGCCCGAGGAGACCTGCTTCTGCGGAGCCTTCGGCATCGATCCGGCTGAGCCCGCCGGCGACGTGAGCGCCTGGCAGGACGGCGAGAGCTTCTTCTTCAAGGCCAACACCGAGAAGGGCGAGGCTCTGCTCGCGGGACTTCCCCTCGAGGACGCCGCCGATGACGCGGCCGATAAGGTCAAGGAAGACATCAGAAAGATCACCGCGATGCTCCCGCTCAAGGATCTCGACCTCTCCAAGTTCGGACCGGGAAAGACCCAGGAACTATTCAACGACCCCGCCTGGGCGACTCTCTCCGAGAGCTGCCTCGGCTGCGGAACCTGCACCTTCGTCTGCCCGACCTGCCAGTGCTTCGACATCAGGGACTTCGACGGAGGCAAGGAGATCCGCCGCTACCGCTGCTGGGACAGCTGCATGTACTCCGACTTCACCCAGATGTCGGCTGGACAGCCCAGGCCCACGCAGAAGGAGCGCTTCCGCCAGAGATTCATGCACAAGCTCGTGTACTATCCCGACATGCATGAGGGACTGTTCTCCTGCGTCGGCTGCGGCAGATGCCTCAGAAAGTGCCCGATCCACATGAACATAGTCAAAGTTATAAAGACCATCGGGGAGGAGAAATAATGTACGAAGATGCTTTGATCCCCAAGCTGGGAGTAGTGACTCAGATCAGAGTCGAGACCCCGGACGTAAAGACCTTCCGCGTCGTCGGGGCTGACGGAAAGAAACCCTTCGTGCACATCCCGGGACAGTGCGCAATGCTCTCGATCCCCGGAGTGGGCGAGGCCCTCTTCTCCATCACCTCTTCCCCCACGGTGGAAGAATACATCGAGTTTTCGATCAAGAAGTGCGGCTGCGTCACCGACTGGCTCCACTCCATGGAACCGGGTCAGAACGTGACCATCAGAGGACCCTACGGAAACGGCTTCCCCGTCGACACCGACTTCGTCGGCAAGGACCTCCTCTTCGTCGCCGGCGGCATCGGGCTCGCCCCGCTGCACTCGGTCATCAACTACTGCCGCGCGCACAGAGAGAAGTACGGACAGATCGACGTCGTGTACGGATCCCGTTCGATGGGAGATCTCGTTGACTACAAGGAGATCCTCGACGACTGGATGAAGGAAGACGGAATCAACGTGCACCTCACGATCGACAACCCGCAGCCCGAATGGGACGGCCACGTCGGCTTCGTGCCGAACTACGTGACCGAGCTCAAGCCGGACATCTCCAAGACCGTCGTCATGTGCGGTCCTCCGGTCATGATCAAGTTCACCCTCGCGGGACTCATGGACCTCGGATTTGACAGGAAGAACATATACACGACGCTCGAGCTCAGGATGAAGTGCGCTATCGGAAGATGCGGACGCTGCAATATCGGAAGCAAGTTCGTCTGCAAGGACGGCCCGGTATTCCGTTTCGACGAGCTGGACGAGCTCCCCAACGAGTATTAGTCATAGAGACAGATTGGAGACTGAAAAATGGAACAAATGGTAACAGTTTACCTCTTCGGAAAGGAGCATAAGGTACCCGAGAGCCTCACCATCATGGAGGCCATGGAATACTCAGGCTACAAGCTCGTCAGAGGCTGCGGATGCCGCAACGGTTTCTGCGGAGCCTGCGCCACTCTCTACCGCATCAAGGGCCAGAAGGAGCTCAAGACCGCTCTGGCCTGCTCCGCCAAGGTCGAGGACGGAATGTACATCGCTACCCTCCCGTTCTTCCCGCTCGTAAAGGAGCAGTATGACCTCAACGAGCTCAAGCCCAACCAGCAGGTCATGATGCAGCTCTATCCCGAGATCTACGCCTGCGTAGGATGCAACGCCTGCACCAAGGCCTGCCCGCAGGAGCTCAACGTAATGCAGTACATCGCCTACGCTCAGAGAGGCGAGTTCGAGAAGTGCGCCGAGGAGTCCTTCGACTGCGTGATGTGCGGCATCTGCTCCACCCGCTGCCCGGCTCAGATCTCTCACCCGCAGGTCGCGATGCTCGCCAGAAGACTCAACGGCAAGTACATCGCTCCTCACTGCGACCACCTCGACGACATGGTCAGAGAGGTCAGGGACGGCCAGATCGAGGACCTCATCCAGGCTGTCATGAACAAGCCGATCGAGGAGATCAAGGAACTCTACAACACCCGTGAGATCGAGAAGTAAGGAGGCCGGGAATGTATCAGGATAAGGAAATGCTCGCTTCGATCAAGAAGGTCGAAGCCAAGAGAGCTGAGAACATCAAGCTCGACCCCCGCAGGATGACCGCCGAGGAGAAGGAAAAGCTCCTCGCCACCTATCATCCCGATTACAAGGAAGATCAGTTCAAGCAGCTGGTCATCGGCCCCAACAAGGGCGAGAAGGTCCCCACCGAGCTCAATCAGCTCCTCCAGGGCAAGTCCCGCATCGCGGGTCTCGACCTCGATCTGACCGCTCCCAAGTATGACGTCGACGTGCTCATCATCGGCGGCGGCGGAGCCGGATGCTCCTGCGCCATCGAGGCCACCAACGCCGGCGCCAACACCATGATCGTCACCAAGCTCAGGATCGGAGACGCGAACACCATGATGGCTGAGGGCGGCATCCAGGCTGCCGACAAGCCCAACGATTCGCCCGCCCAGCACTTCCTCGACGCTTACGGCGGCGGACACTTCGCCGCTCAGAAGGACCTGCTCTACAAGCTGGTCATGGAAGCTCCGGAAGCCATCCAGTGGCTCTCCGAGCTCGGAGTCGAGTTCGACAAGGCCCCCGACGGGACCATGATCACCACCCACGGCGGCGGCACCTCCAGGAAGAGGATGCACGCGGCCAAGGACTACTCCGGTGCCGAGATCATGAGGACCCTCAGAGACGAGGTCCTCAGCAGAGGCATCCCCGTGCTCGACTTCACCGCCGCGATCGAGCTCATCAAGGACGACGAGGGCAAGTGCGCCGGCGCCGTTCTCATGAACATGGAATCCGGCGAGATCTACATCGCCAGAGCCAAGTGCGTAGTCATCGCCACCGGCGGTGCCGGAAGACTCCACTATCAGGGCTTCCCCACCTCCAACCACTACGGCGCCACCGCTGACGGCCTGATCCTCGCCTACAGGGCGGGCGCCAGGCTCCTCTACCCGGACACCATTCAGTATCACCCGACCGGCGTAGCCTTCCCGGCTCAGATCTACGGCGCCCTCGTTACCGAGAAGGTCCGTTCCGTAGGAGCCATGCTCGTCAACAAGGACGGCGAGGTCTTCATGAACCCGCTCGAGACCAGAGACGTCTCCGCGGCTTCCATCATCAGAGAGTGCACCGACAGGGGCAAGGGCGTCAAGACCCCGCAGGGTTACGCTGTCTGGCTCGACACCCCGATGATCGAGGAGAAGTTCGGAGCCGGGACCATCGAGAAGAGGATCCCCGCAATGCTCCGCATGTTCATGAGATTCGGCATCGACATGAGGAAGGAGCCCATCCTCGTATATCCGACTCAGCACTATCAGAACGGCGGCATCAAGATCACCGCTGACGGCATGAGCGATATCGAGAACCTCTACGTCGCTGGCGAGGCCGTCGGAGGCATCCACGGCCGCAACAGGCTCATGGGCAACAGCCTCCTCGACATCATCGTGTTCGGAAGGAACGCCGGACGCAGCGTAGGCGCGAAGTTCAAGAGCGTCAAGCTCGGAAAGCTCACCCTCGACCACGTCGCCGCGTACGAGAAGGAAAGAGCTGCCGCCGGCATCACCGACGACACCCTCTCCCCGAAGCTCCTCCCCGACTACACCAGAGTCGAGAAGCCCGCTATCGATCCCGACCTCAGATAATCGGGAAAACGCGCCAAAGCCCGCCCGGCGCGCCGGATGATCCGGAGCCCGGGGAGCCGCGGACAAAACGCATGATAATGCCGGCAGCCTTATGACTGCCGGCATTGTAGTACACAGCGAAAGGAATACCATGAAAGGACTCAAGGGAAGATATCTGCTCGTTCTTATCGCGCTCTGCGGGATCATGGCGGCGAGCGGAGGGCTCACCGTCAACGTCGCGGGGCTGTTCTTCAGCCCCATGAGCGAGGAGTTCTCCGTAGGCAGAGGCTCCATAGCCCTTGGAATGACCATATGCAATCTGGCGGGAAGCTTCGCCGGGCTCGCCGTGGGCAGAGTCGTCAGGTCCGAGCGCTTCCGCCCAGCAGTCCTGGCAGGCAGCGCCGTGACCGCCGGAGCCAGCGCCCTGCTCGGCCTCACGCGGGGGCTCGTCTCCCTGTATCTGCTGCAGGCAGTCAGAGGCGTCTCCACCGGCCTTGTGGGGATGGTGCTCGCCACCATGATGCTGAACAACTGGTTCCGCTCCGGGGCGGGACTCTTCACGAGCATAGTCATGGGCTTCAGCGGCCTCGCTTCCGCCCTGTTCTCTCCCGTCCTCTCAGGCATCATCCAGTCTCACGGCTGGAGAGCCGCGTACTTCGCTTCGGCGGCGCTGATCGTCCTTTTCAGCCTCCCCGTCGTGCTCTTTCCGATAGGTCTCAAGCCCGCCGACATAGGGATGGAGCCCTTCGGCGAGGAGCCCATGCGGGCGGGAGGCGCGCGGCCGGCTGAGGCGCCTTCTCCCATCAGAAGGGACCTGCTCGTCCTCTGCCTGCTGTACGCGGTGCTCACGGGCTTTCTTCCGACAGTCGTCCAGCACCTGCCCGGCATAGCCGAGTCATACATGCTCGCTGCCTCGGTCGGGGCAGCCATGCTCTCGGTCGGGATGATCGCCAACACCGGCGGCAAGCTCATAATAGGCGTGCTCGTCGACAGGCTCGGGACCAGGCTCTCCGTGCTCATCATGAGCTGCGCCGTCGCCCTCGGGGTGGTCTCCGTCATGACCGTGAGGAACGCCGCGGGCATGCTCGCCGGAGCCGCACTCATCGGCTTCGCCTACTCTCTCTGCACGGTCGGCATAGTCATGACCGTCAGGGACAGCTTCGGAGCCGCCAACTACGGCCTCGTCTACCCCAAGGCCAGCCTCTGCATGACGGTGACCTACGCCCTGGGCTCGTCCCTGATCGGCTTCGTCTACGACGCCACGCGCTCTTATGCCCCCATACTCTGGCTCATACTGGCCGTGCTCGCCGGCACCGCTTCTGTCACTCTCGCGATATACGCCAGAAAGGGCGTCTGATCCATGGAAAAGCATCCCTTCGGAAGCATACGCTACAACGCCATAGGGCCATGGCTGAAGCAGCGCTTCGGGAAAAGAGCCGTCAAGCTCTCCCTGAGCGGCGGCTTTTCATGCCCTAACCGCGACGACACGAAAGGGACCGGAGGCTGCAGCTTCTGCCTCGGCGGGAGCGGCGAGTTCGCCTCCGCCGCCGGCCCCAAAAGCGTCGCGCAGGCCATGGACGCCCAGGCCGCCCTGCTCAGCCGCAAGTGGCCGGACGCGAAGTACATCGCCTACTTTCAGAGCTACACCGAGACCTACGCCCCGGCGGAAAGACTCAGGGAGCTCTGGGAGAGCGCCCTCTCCCGCCCGGACGTCGCGGGACTCGCGGTCGCGACGAGGCCGGACTGCCTTGGACTGAGAGCGGAAGGCTGCGCAGCTGCCGGCGCGAACGCAGCGGACGGATCGCAGGAAAGCTACGATATACTCGATCTCCTCAGCGAGATGAACGGCAGGACCTTCCTGTGGGTGGAGCTCGGCCTTCAGACCGCAAGGCAGGAGAGCGCGGACGCCTTCAACCGCTGCTTCGCCAACTCCGAGTTCGAGGCCGCCTGCCGCGCCCTCAGCGCCCGCGGGATACGCTTCGTAGTGCATCTCATACTCGGACTTCCCGGCGAGAGCCGCGAAGACATGCTGGCCTCGGCCCGCTACGCCGCCTCATTCAAGCCCTTCGGGATAAAGCTCCACATGCTGCACCTAATGCGCGGAACGCCCATGGGAGAGGAGTGGCTGAGAGAGCCCTTCCCCCTGCTTAGCCTCGATGAATACGTAGGCACGGTCTGCGACATACTCGAGGAGCTGCCGCAGGACATCACCGTGCACAGGCTCACCGGAGACGCCCCGAAAGACGCTCTCATCGCCCCGGACTGGACCGGAGACAAGCACGCGGTGCTCAACGCGGTACAGAAAGAACTCAAGAGGCGCGGGAGCTTCCAAGGATGCCGCGCGTAAGGCGGGCAGCCCTGAAGGCTCTGCCGGAGAGACCGGCAGACTTGAAAGACCGACCGGTATTTGCCCGGAAGGCCAATTCAATCAGAGGTAGAATTCTCTCAATCATCTCGTTATTAACGGATCGATTCTCTTACAGTATCGTGTAATCGCGGGCCGCAAGAATCGCAGTAATAATGAACGACTGAGGATCAGACTATGGACACATTGAAAATCGGACAGTATATCCAGCATTTACGTAAGGCTGCCGGCATGACACAGAAAGAACTGGCAGAGAAGCTGAGCATTTCTTTTCAGGCCGTCTCAAAATGGGAGAACGGGGATACGCTTCCCGATACCGGTATTCTTCTCGATCTGTGCGATATACTGAACACAACGGCAGACAAGCTGCTCAACGGAGGCAGCCTCGCGGCAGGCGAGCGCAGGCTTATGAGGCTTGAGGACGTTACAACGGGCTTTCAGTATATGGAAAGCATAGGAAAGCTTTTCGGCGAAGACTGCACTTTTTTCGTTGGCATGATCGAGGGGATCAACGAAAAAATGAATATCGACCTTTTGACCTACCTGAAGGATCCCATGACCCGGGAGGTGATGTACGCGGAGGTGCTGATCCAGGGGATACTTTCCGGACGTACCGTGGATATGGACGAAATTGAGGCGAACTTCCAAAACGAAAAGATGGTGAAGGTGATCCGGCGCTACCTTGCCAAAGCAAACGGGAATTGAAAAAGCAGGCGGGCTGTCCCGCCTGCTTTTTAATGATCATGAAACAGCTTCCTGCCCTACGGAATACGACCATTTTCCGTCAGCGTTCTTCCGGGCAGTGCACTGGCCGAAGAAATACGCTCCCAGTCCGCTGCGCCATTTCTGAGCGTCGAACGACGTGAGCTCGGGAGCCGGAGCCCCTTCAGGCACGGCGGGAAGATTCCACTCGGCGTCCTCGTTTGTCTTTATCGAGAAGAACAAGCCGTCTTCCCAAAAGAGATGTTCTTTGTCGATATAACCCTGTTCGCAGAGCTCTTCCCAGGTTCCCGCGATGTACGGAAGATCGTGTCTTGAAGCGAACTCACTCATCACGCTGTCTTTTTCCTCTTCCGTCAGATGAGAAAGCCCGGACAGATCGATGCCGATCTGGGATATTTCATTGTTCAAGCCGGAATCGACGTCCCACAGATCTTCCAACACCGCCAGATACAGCTCGCAGACGTCTTCCCTGACTGCTGCGGCGCTGTCGTCGGGGTCATCGGGCTCGCCGGGACTGTCGGCTGCGCCGGCCGCGCCTGCAGCCGGCTCACCCTCAGCCGTCTTTGCTCCGCAGCCGGCCAAAGACAACGCGAGTAAAAGGCAGAGAACGAATACGGCGATCCTTTTCATTCCGATCCCCTTTCTGTTGAGACTTCAGCCTGTACAGGCTTAAAGGCTGCGCCCTACTTCACCAGCTGTCCGCTGAACAGGAGCTCCGGAGCCTCGCTGTCCGTTATCAGGAAGAAGCTGAACGGCCTGTCGGCGATGAACTCCTTCGGATCCTCCGGAGGCATCGCGGCTCCGGCGGCCATCATCATGGCGGTGACCGCGGCGGCCTCTATGCCCTCCTCGTCGAGCCTGATCTTCGACTTCTGGATTATGTCGGAGATGTACCAGAGCTCGCCGCCCTCGATCATGGCGGAGAAGTCCGCCCTGCCGTTGGGATCGAACGGGAGCTCGGCGCCCCTGAGCTTCAGAAGAGCAGGGAGCTCTCCCGCGCTGAAGGAGCTCTCTATCTCGAACTTGGGGAGCATGATCCTGACCTGAGTGTACTCGGCGGCGTTCATCTTGGCCGCGAGATCTTCGGCGCTTCCGAGCACGAAGACCGCGTCGACCCCGCCCCTCATGGGCAGGATGACGAGCTTGCAGCCCTCATCCTCGTAGTAGAGCGTATCCCTCCGGGCGTTCATGAAGTCCTTCTGCACCTTGCTTCCGTCCGCGCAGATGAAGTCTCCCGGCTCGGTGCCGAACTTGGAGAACTCGTCGATCCAGCTCGACCTGAGATACAGCGCGTTGACGAGCACCGCGCAGCTCTTCGAGAGATCGGAGGCGATGGCCGGGATCATCCCGTTCGTCGCCTCGTCCACCCAGCGGTTGACCTGGCCAGTGATCTCCTCCGGGGAAGCCTCGAACGCTCCGGCGCCGAGCTCACCCTCTATCTTCGCCTTGTATCCGGGAACGAGGCTGCCCTCGTAGGCCGCGTTCTTCCAGAAGGAGTTCGCGATCCTGAAGGCTCCGTCCGGCGCCTTCGCGTCGGGTCCGAGCCACTGCCTGTCTCTCTCGAAGCGCTCCTTCTGCAGCTCCAGGTCCTCCGCGAAGCGCTCGATGTCCGCGCTCACGCCGCGGTACCAGGCGTACATCTCCTCCTCGTCCGCGAAGGCCGCGGCCTTGAGCAGCTGTTCCTTGGTCTCGCCCTCCGCGCCAGCTATGGCGAGCGCCAGCGCCGCCCTGAACGATGTCGGGGAGATCATGTAGTTCTCCTGCGCGTAGCCCGCAGCCTCCACGTAGGCCGCGAATTCGTCGGCGAATCCGCCGAAGCCGGTGTTTCTCACGTTCAGATCATCCATGCTTATCTCCTCTCCCGATCCCTCTGCTGCGCCGCCGTCCGGAACATCGCTGTTTTCGCCGGACCCCTGGCCGGCCTGGGAAGTCTGCCCCGGATCTGCCTGAGGCTCCTTAGCTCCCGCTCCGCAGCCCGCCAGCGATATCGCCAGAGCCAGCGCAAGCAGCAGCGCCAGCCCCCTTCTCAATGCTCTCATAGCCTTCCTCCTCCGTCAGCGCATGTAGTCCTTGGGATCCACAGGCACACCGTTCTCCCTCAG
>JAEENW010000045.1 GCA_016283945.1 Bacillota bacterium | reverse complement strand
TATACCTCTCAAAGGAAAAGACAAACTATTCTCTCGAAAAGATAGCCTCCTTCTTCGGAAACAGGAATCACACGACCATCATGTACAGCCACAAGAAGGTCAGGGAGGACATGGAGAGGGACAGGGACCTAAGAGAGGTCGTAGAAAAGATAGAGGAGATGCTCTAAGCCATTTCTTTGAACATCGATGTTCAGAGTTTTCCGAAGCTTTTCGACAGGGGATTTCCCGATGATCTCAAGCTTTTGAAGGGGTTTTGCACTTTTGCACCGCCTATATGATTAATAATATTTAAATTAATAAATATAAAAGGAGCCGAACATGAGATTCACATGCACGCAGCAGTCGCTGAACAGAGCCCTTGGCATAGTCCTCAGAGCAGTATCGTCCAGAACCACCATTCCCATCCTCAAGGGAATACTCTTCAGAGTAGAGGGTGATACTCTGACGCTCTCATCCTCAAACCTCGATCTGAGCATCGAGACCAAGATCAAGGTCCAGGACAGCGAGGACGGAGCCTACGTCATCGGAGCCAAGCTCATCTCCGAGATAGTCAGAAGGCTTCCCAACGCGATGATAACCATGTCGTCCGACGAGAGAGACAATCTCAAGCTCGTCTGCCTCGGCTCTGAGTTCCTGATCGTTACCATGCCGGCTGAGGAATATCCTTCGATAGGCTTCACCGACGGCGGCAAGAGATGCAAGGTCAGCATCAAGGCCCTCGCGGATCTGGTGCAGAAGACCTCTTTCGCGGCGAGCGTAGACGAAAAGAAGGGGATACTCACCGGCTGCCTCGTAAGGTTCTACGGATCCTACATAGAGATGGCCGCCATCGACGGCTTCAGGATGGCGATCGCCAATATCGAGGCTGACAGCGGCATCACCGGAGATATAGTCATTCCCGCCGGAATACTCAACGACATCAGCAGGCTGATACAGGAGGCCGACGGCGCCGAAGAGGTAGACATAAAGATAGACGAAAAGAGAGTCGAGTTCAGCTTCGAGGAGACCAGGATCACCGCGAGGCAGCTCGAGGGAGCCTTCATGGCTTACCGCGACATACTCCCCAAGGAATACAAGACCAGGTTCATCATCAACAGGGAGGAACTCCTCAGCAGCATAGAGAGGGCTTCGCTCTTCGCTAAGGAAGGAAAGAACAACCTCATCAAGATCAATGTCTCGGGTGGCATGATCAACATCAGCTCCAGGAGCGAGGAGGGCAATGTCAGCGAGAGCATATCCGCCGAGGTCGAGGGAGACGACATACTGATTGGCTTCAATTCCAAGTACATCAGCGACGTGCTCAAGGCCGTCACCGACGAGGACGTGGCCTTCGAGATGACCGGAAGAGAATCCTCCTGCCTCATCAAGCCCGCCGACGGAGAGAAGTACATCTACCTCGTGCTCCCCGTGAGGATGACCGCGTAGATCATATAAAGCATGCGTTTTAAGAGCCTCGAGCTTAAAAATTTCAGAAACTATTCCGAGCTGAGCCTGGAGTTTGACCCCGGGCTCAACCTCATAACGGGGATGAACGGCAGGGGAAAGACCAATATCATCGAGGGTCTCTACGTTATGGGGATGGGCAGATCCTTCAGGACCTCCAAGGACCGCGAGATGATAATGTTCGGCTGCGATGAGGCCAGGGCTTCATCTGTCGTCGTGTCCGACGAAGGCAGGGAGACCGAGATAAGCATCAATTACTCCGGCGAGGGCAAGCTCATAAAGGTCGACGGCATAAAGCTGAACAGGACAATAGACCTGCTCGAGAACGTCTATATCGTCGTGTTCTCTCCTGACGATCTGAGGATAATAAAGGACGGTCCGGAGAACCGCAGGCGCTTCCTCGACAGGGAGCTCTGCCAGCTCAAGCCCGTATATTACAGCGATCTCGGAAACTACAAGAACGTCCTGAGGCAGAGAAACGCCGTGATACGCCAGGGCGGAGGGGACGAGCACCTTCTGGAGGTATTCGACGAGTCGCTCGCGAGGTACGGAGTGAGGATAGCGGACGAGAGGAAGCAGTTCATAGAGAGGATAAAGGGCATCTGCGCCTCGATACACTCCGATATATCGTCTTCGAGCGAGGAGCTGAACATATTCTACGAGACGGACAGCGTCTTCGAGGGAAGCTTCGAGGAAAAGACGGAGCAGTTCAGAAGGCAGCTCGAGGCCGGGAGGGAAAAGGATCTCTTCAGGGGCTTTACGGGCTTCGGCCCTCACAAGGACGACATAGGCATAGAGATAAACGGCACCGACGCGAGGCTGTACGGATCGCAGGGACAGCAGAGGACCGCGGCTCTCTCGCTCAAGCTGGCGGAGATAGAGCTCATCAGGAGCGATACCGGCTGCAGGGCGGTGCTCCTGCTCGACGACGTGCTCTCCGAGCTCGACGAGAACAGGCAGAGATACCTCATAGAGAGCATGAAGGACGTGCAGACCTTCGTCACCGCGACAGAGATAGACGAGAGGCTGAAAAGCCTTCTCCCGCCGGGAAAAAGCTTCGTATGCGAAGGCGGGAAAGTGTTGACATAAAACAGTCTTAAAAGTATAATCATCAGGCGATCTTCTCGCCGCAAGGCGAGTTTTTGATGTTGAAGATCATAAAATCTGACCGAAAGGAGGAAACTATCAATGAAGAAGATGACTTATCAGCCCAAGAAGGGACAGAGAGCGAAGGAGCACGGCTTCCGCAAGAGAATGGCCACCAAGAACGGCAGGAACGTTCTCAAGAGGAGAAGACTCAAGGGAAGAAAGAGACTTTCCGCGTAATGAACAGGATAAAGACCATCACAAAGAAAGAGGATTTCGATAAGCTCTACAGAAGATCCGGCTCGGCCGGAAGCAGGCACGTCGTCGTCCTCTACAGAAAGAACGGTCTATCCGAGAGCAGACAGGCGTTCATCGCCAGCAAGAAGGTCGGAAACAGCGTCCAGAGAAACAGGGCCAGAAGGCTCATGAAAGAGGCTTACAGGCTCACGGACGAACAGGTCTCCGGCGGTTATGACATAGCGTTTATAGCGAGAAACGGTATAAACGCCTGCAAGTGTGCGGATGTACAAAGAAGCATAGAGGCCGCACTCAAAAGGGCCGGTCTGACCGGCGGGACGGGAAGAGAATGAAAAAGGCTATCATCTTTTTAGTGAGGATGTATCAGGTCAACGTTTCCCCGTTCACAGGCGCGCACTGCCGCTTCAGGCCCACATGCTCGCAGTACTTCATCGAAGCGGTCGAGAAGTACGGGGCTGTCAGAGGCTCGTGGCTCGGTATCAAGCGCATTTTGAGATGTCATCCGGGAAATCCCGGGGGTTACGATTCCGTCCCCTGATAGGGATCAATAAGTATCATCAGAGGAAAATAAAGGATGAAGCTATTATCTAGAGCTATAGGATGGCTGATGCTTCAGATCTACAGGCTGGTTGGCAGCTACGGGATCTCCATCATCATCCTCACCGTACTTGTAAGGGCGATAATGCTCCCGATGTACGCGAAGCAGCAGAAGATGACCGCGAGGATGCAGGAGATCCAGCCCGAGATCAACGAGATCAACAGGCGCTACGCCAGGGACAGGGAAGCGGCCTCGCTCAAGATCCAGGAGCTTTACGACAAGAACAATATCAACCCTTACTCGGGATGCCTTCCTCTCCTCATCCAGATGCCCATAATCATGGGACTTTTCGCGCTGCTCAGAGATCCGCTGTCCTACATGACGGACAGCTCCATGATCATCGCGGTCCACGACAAGTTCATGTGGATCCCCGATCTCTGCCAGCCTGACAACTGGATACTTCCCGTACTCGCGGGCGTCACTACCTTCCTGACGTTCTCCTCCATGGGAGGAGCCGGAGGTGCCGGAGGGTCCTCCATGAACGTCATGAAGTACTTCTATCCCATCATGCTCTTCATCATGGGAAGGAGCTTCCCCGCCGGACTGGCCCTCTACTGGTCGGTCGGAAACATCTTCACCTACGCGCAGAACCTGGTGATGGGAGCTCAGAAGAAGAAAAAGGACTTCACCGACGCCGCGGCAGCGGAAGCGAGGAAGAACGTAGAAAAGAAGATGAAGAACAAGGCATAGCAAGCCTTTGATCAGGAGGTATCGATGAAGTTTGCTGAAAAGTGGGGTGACAGCATCGACATTGCGGTCGATCTGGCCCTGCAGGACCTCAAGCTCACCAGAGATCAGGTCAAGGTCACGGTGCTTGAGCAGCCCTCGAGGGGATTCTTCGGGTTCGGCTCCAAGCTCGCCAAGGTGAGGGTAGAGGAGATAGTTCCCGAGAAGCCGGCAGCGCCCGCCGCTCCCGCTGAAGCCGAGGAGAAGGCCGAGAAGATCGACAAGCGCCGCCTCGTCTACACCAACAACGGCGGAAACGACGATCCCGAGGAGGGAGAGGCTTACGTGGAGCCCGAGAGGGAGCCGCGCGAAAGGAAGAGAAGGTCCGATAAGGACGGCGGACGCAGAGGCCGCGGCAGGAAGAGCGGCAAGCCCGCCAGAGAGACGCAGGCGCCCCGCGCCGAGGAAGAGCCCGATTTCAGCTTCGAGGATCTCGGCCTCATGAGCGAGAAGCCCGAGGATCTCAAGGAAGATCCCGAGAATCCGGCCAACCAGTTCCTGGCCGACCTCTTCAGGGAGATGGGCCTGGACGTGAGCGTAAAGGTCTACTCCGGAGAGGGCTGCGTATACGTCGAGGTCGAGGGCCCGGACTGCGGGACCGTCATCGGAAAGAGGGGACAGACCCTCGATTCCGTGCAGTACCTCGCCAGCCTGGTCGTGAACAAGGGCCAGAGCAAGTACATCCGCACGATCATCGACGCGGAGGGCTACAGGAAGAAGAGAGAGCTCACGCTCGAGAAGCTCGCCGTCAGGCTCGCCGAGAAGGCGAAGAAGAGCGGAAGGAGCGTAAGGCTCGAGCCGATGAACCCCTACGAGAGAAAGGTGATCCACTCCGTGCTCCAGAAGTACGAGGGCGTGAGCACCAGAAGCGAAGGCAAGGAGCCTTACAGAAGGGTCATAATCGAGCCCGACAAGTAGAAGGGCCCGGTGAGAGGATAAGCTATCTGAAAAAGGCTGCCGAAAGGCGGCCTTTTATGATCTGGGAGCCCTGAGGCGGGCGCGCGATGAACAGCTGCGCGGCGCCGGCTGCAGGCCGGGCGCAGGGGGTTCCGGCCCGCCCAGGGGCAGCGAAGCGAAGGAAGCATGAACGACATACTCAGCATGGACACGGTGGCGGCGATCTCTACCGCCGCGGGAGAAGCCGGAATAGGCGTCATAAGGATCTCCGGGCCGAAGGCGCGGGAGATCGCTCTTCGCGTGTTCAGGCGCGGGAGGAGCGTGGAAGCGGGCGCGGTTCCAGGCGGGCGCCCGGAGTTCAGCTTCAGGCCGCGTTACATGCACTACGGCCACATAGTCGATCCAACTGACGGCAGGGTGCTTGACGAGGCGCTCTGCGTCTTCATGCCGGGTCCCCGCAGCTACACCGGCGAGGACGTGGCGGAGATACAGTGCCACGGAAGCTATGTCTCGCTCAGGGAGATACTCGCGCTCGTAATAAGAGAGGGCGCGGTCCCCGCCGACAGGGGCGAATTCACCAAGAGGGCATTCATGAACGGGAGGCTCGACCTCGCCCAGGCCGAGGCCGTCATGGACCTCATAAGCTCCAAATCGTCGAGGGGCCACGAGGTCGCGATGGGCCAGGTCATGGGCTCGCTGTCCGGGAGGATAGGCGCGCTGAGGGCCGCTCTTCTGGACGAGCTGGTCGGTATCAGCGTCAACATGGACTATCCGGACGAGGATATCGAGCAGGTAATTTACGAAAAACTGAATGATAGCCTAATTGCGATAAAGGCTGAATTATCAACGATACTCGCGACCGCTAACGAGGGAAGGATACTGCGCGAGGGCGTGGGGATCGCACTCGTAGGCAGGCCGAACGTCGGGAAGTCCTCGCTGATGAACCGCTTCCTCAGAAGCGAGCGCAGCATAGTCACGAACGTGCCGGGGACGACCCGAGACACGGTCGAGGAGAGCGCGAGCCTGCGCGGGATATCCGTCAGGTTCGTAGATACGGCCGGCATCAGGGAGTCCGCGGATCCCGTGGAGAGGCTCGGCGTCGAAAGGAGCCGCAGGGCTCTCGGCGAGGCCGATCTGCTCCTGCTCCTGCTCGACGAGGGGAGCGGCATCGAGGAGGGCGACCTCCCGCTGCTCGAGCTCTGCCGCGGCCGCAGCTTCATCGCGGTGCTCAACAAGAGCGACATCGGCTCGGTCATAAGGGACGAGGAGCTCGCGCCCTACGGGCCGGCGGCGGTCGTCAGGATCTCCGCGCTGAGCGGCGAGGGGCTTTCCGAGCTGGAGCGCGCGATCGAGGAGACCGTGCTCGGGGCGGATTTCACGGGTTCAGAGCCCATGATATCCAATGCGAGGCACATCGCGCTCGCGAGAAAGGCCTTCGATGAGCTGAATGAGGCAGTGGAGCAGATATCCCTGGGCTCCGCGCTGGATCTTATAGAGATAAATGTGCACGCGGCGTACGACGCTCTGGGTGAGATCACCGGCGAGACCGCGTCAGACGACATAATCAACGAGGTCTTCTCGAGGTTCTGCCTCGGGAAGTGAGGACAAGACATGAAGAGAGCTCCTGAAAAGAAGTATATGGGACGCTACGACGTAGTCGTCATCGGCGCCGGCCACGCGGGCTGCGAGGCGGCGCTGGCCTGCGCGCGCATGGGGCTCGAGACTCTCGTGCTTTCCATCAATCTCGAGGCCGTGGCGAACATGTTCTGCAATCCCGCCATCGGCGGCACCGGCAAGGGCCATCTCGTGCGCGAGATCGACGCCCTCGGCGGGCAGATGGGCCTCGTCATAGACAAGGTATTCATACAGAGCCGCATGCTGAACACCGCAAAGGGCCCCGCGGTGCACTCGCTCAGGGCGCAGGCAGACAAGCAGCGCTACCACGACGAGATGAAGCGCGTTCTGGAGGAGCAGCCTCGCCTGCTGCTCAAGCAGGGCGAGGCCGTCGACATCGATATCGAGGACGGCCGCGTGAAGGGCGTGCTTCTCAAGACCGGGGCTTACTACGAGTGCGGCGCCGTCGTCATCGCGACCGGCACCTTCCTCGGCGGCAGGATCTTCATAGGCGACTGCAACTATGAGAGCGGGCCGAACGGGCTCGCGCCCTCGACCGCGCTCGCCGAGAGCCTGAAGGAGAGAGGCTTCGCGCTCAGGCGCTTCAAGACCGGGACCCCCGCGAGGGTGCTCCGGAGCGACCTCGACTTCTCGAAGATGCAGGTGCAGAAGGGCGACGAGCGCATAGTTCCCTTCTCCTTCATGAACGACTGGCTCGAGAAGGAGCAGGAGGACTGCTGGCTCACCTACACCAACGCCGAGACCCACCGCATAATTAGGGAGAATTTCTCCAGATCCGCCCTCTTCGGGGGCGATATAGAGGGCGTCGGGCCCAGATACTGCCCGTCGATCGAGTCAAAGCTGGACCGCTTCCCCGAAAAGGAGCGCCATCAGCTCTTTGTGGAGCCCGAGGGGCTCTCGACCGAGGAGATGTACCTGCAGGGCATGTCGACCTCGATGCCCGAGGACGTTCAGCTCGCTTTTTACAGGACCATTCCGGGGCTCGAGAACGTGCGCCTCGTTCGCAGCGCCTACGCCATAGAGTACGACTGCATAGATCCGCAGGAGCTCAAGCTAAGCCTGGAGCACAAGGGCGTGCGCGGGCTCTTCTGCGCGGGGCAGTTCAACGGCAGCTCGGGCTACGAGGAGGCCGCGGCTCAGGGCCTGATGGCAGGGATCAACGCCGCGCTGTTCATCAAGGGCCGGCAACCCTTCGTTCTGGACCGCTCGGAGGCCTATATAGGCGTGCTGATAGACGATCTCGTGACCAAGGGCACCAACGAGCCTTACAGGATAATGACCTCCAGGGCGGAATACAGGCTCGTCCTGAGGCAGGACAACGCCGATCTGAGGCTCACGGAGAAGGGCAGAGCGCTCGGGCTGGTGACAGACGAGAGATATGAGCTCTTCCAGAGGAGCAGGGAGCAGTACGAGAACGAGCTGGAGAGGCTCTCCGGGACCTTTGTGGGCCCGTCCGAGGCAGCCGGGCTGCTGGAAAGGGCGGGCTCAGCGCCCCTCGAGGGCAGGATAAGCCTCGCGGAGCTCATGAGAAGGCCCGAGATAAGCTACGACATGCTCGCGCCCATCGATCCGGAAAGGCCGGAGCTGCCCTATCACGTGCGCGACAAGGTCGAGGTCCGGATCAAGTATTCGGGTTATATAGAGAAGCAGATGGCGCAGATCGAGCGCTTCAAGCGGCTCGAGAGCATGCCGCTGCCCGCGGATATAGACTACGACGGCATTGAGAGCCTGAGGCTCGAGGCCGTTGAGAAGCTCAAGGCAGTGAGGCCGGCCTCTCTGGGCCAGGCTTCGAGGATATCGGGCGTCTCGCCCGCGGACGTGAACGTTCTGCTCGTCTGGCTTGAGAAGAGAAGGCGCGGGAGGTGAACGCATGAACGGTATAGAGAGCTTTGAGCCCGCATTCAGGAGGCTCACGGAGCTGATCCTGGACTGGAATCAGCGGATCAACGTCACGGCGATCACCGATCCCGTGGAGTTTTATAACAAAAATGTATTAGATTCCCTGGAGCTTGTTGGTCACGGGGAGCTCGAGAGCGCGAAGAGGGTCATGGACCTGGGGACCGGCGGCGGTTTCCCGGGGCTTCCGCTCGCCATCGCCTGCCCTGACAAGGAGTTCGTGCTGGTCGATTCGGTCGCGAAGAAGCTCAAGGTCGTGCGCAGCGTCGCAGACGAGCTCGGACTGCAGAACGTAACTGTCATCCACGCGAGGGCAGAGGAGCTCGCCGCGGACCCGGAATTCAGGGAGAACTTCGACCTCGTCGTCTCCAGGGCTGTCGCGAACATGTCCACTCTGTCCGAGTACTGCCTGCCCTTCGTGAAGGCCGGCGGGAACTTCGTCGCCTATAAGACCATGAGCGCGGCTGAAGAGATCGAGGCGGCCGCGAACGCCGTGAAGAAGCTTGGCGGTGCGCCAGCGGAGATCCGGCCGTACAGCGGCAGCGAGAGCGGTCACTGCTTCGCCGTCGTCCGGAAGATTTCCGCAACTCCAAAGGCATATCCCAGAAAGGGCGGCCAGCCCAGGAAGTCGCCGCTGTAGGGAGAACGCCCTCCGTGCCGCTGTAGGGTAGATCCACTCCCACGCCGCTGCATAACAGAAAATGTTTCACGTGAAACGGTCCTTCGCGGCCGTTTTTTTATGCCTGCGGGATGGAGGGGATAATGTTTCACGTGAAACAATGTGCTTGCTGACGGTGACCCTCGGGATGAAACGCCAGCGAAGCGCTGGGCGATTGTGGCTGAACGGCGTAAATCAGCGCGAAAGGCTCTCCAACGTTTCACGTGAAACAATAACCGCGCACTATGATAAGACGGTACAGATATTGGTATAGATAAAAGATGCCCTGTGGAGTATAATTGCATTACCGAAAAGGAGAAACAAATGGGTAAAGCAATAGCAATATTCAATCAAAAGGGCGGGGTCGGAAAGACCACGACCAATATAAACCTCGCCGCGTGCCTCGCGATGAACGGCAAGAGGATGCTCGTGCTAGACATCGATCCGCAGGGAAACACGACGAGCGGGCTTGGGATACAGAAAAAGACGCTGAAATACTCGTGCTACGACCTTCTGATCGACGATCAGCTGGATCCGCACGAGGTCATAATGCACACGAAGACCGAAAGGCTGGACATAATCCCGGCGAGCGTGGACCTCGCGGGAGCGGAGATCGAGCTCGTCAGGCTCACCGGAAGGGAAAAGCGCCTGAAAAAGGCGCTCGACAAGGTGCGCAAAGAGTACGATTACATCTTCATCGACTGCCCGCCCTCGCTGGGACTGCTCACGATCAACGCCCTGACCGCCGTTGACAGCGTGCTGATCCCGATCCAGTGCGAGTTCTACGCCCTCGAAGGCGTGAGTCAGCTGGTGAGCACCGTAGAGCTGGTGAGGCGCAGGCTCAATCCGAACCTCGTCATCCAGGGCGTGCTGCTGTCGATGTTCGACGGGCGCACGAACCTCTCGCTGCAGGTCGTCGAGGAGGTCAAGAAGTACTTCGGCGACAAGCTCTACAGCACCGTGGTCCCCAGAAACGTGCGTCTCGCGGAGGCTCCGGGCTACGGAGTCCCCATAACTACTTACGATCCGAAGTCCAAGGGAGCGAAGGCCTACATGGCGTTCGCCAAAGAATTCCTCATGTCGGAGGTGGATGATGGCAAGAGCTAAGCTCGGAGGGCTCGGAAGGGGGCTCGACGCTCTGTTCGCGGATCTTCCCGCGTGGGAACCTGAGACAGAGGAGACCGAAGTATCTGAAGCGTCCGAGGGTTCGGCTGCGATGTACACCGCCCCGGACGAGATCGGAAGCGGCAGAAAGAAACCGGCCGGTGCGGAAAGCGTTGAAAACAGGGCTTCCGCACGCGCTGAAACGGAAACTGAAGGTCCGGGCGCAGAGTCCAAAAGCGCCGGACAGGACAGCGCAGACAGCGGCACAGGCAGCCGCGCTTCCGCCCGCCCTGAGGATCTCGCCGAGGACGTGGTCTACGTCAGCATAGACGATATCAAGCCGAACTCCATGCAGCCGAGAAAGAGCTTCCCGCAGGAGGCGCTGGACGAACTCGCGGATTCCATACGCGAATACGGAGTCATACAGCCCATACTCGTGAGGCGCTCCGGCAGGGGCTACGAGCTGGTCGCGGGCGAAAGGCGCTGGAGAGCGGCCAGGCTGGCCGGGCTCAAGCGCGTTCCAGCCATCGTGCGCGAGCTCAGCGACCGCGAGAACGCGTTCTTCGCGCTGATCGAGAACATGCAGCGCTCGGATCTGAACAGCATCGAGGAGGCCGAGGGCCTCAGCCGCATGATGGAGGAGTTCGGGCTCACGCACGACGAGGCCGGAAAGGCTGTCGGAAAATCCAGGGCTTACGTTTCCAACGCCCTCAGGCTCCTGAAGCTGCCCGAGCAGGTGAAGAAGCTCGTCGCGTCGGGCGAGCTCAGCGCGGGCCACGCGAGGGCCGTCGCCGGACTTCAGGGCGAGAACCTTCAGATCGAGATAGCGGTGAAAGCCGCGTCAGAGGGCTGGTCGGTGCGCAAGCTCGAGGGCTTCGCGAACGCGAAGGCGACAGAAAGCGGCAAAACTTCCAGAAAAAGGAACGAGAAGTCCGCGGAGGTCGCCGCCGCCGAGGAGGAGCTCACCAGAGCCATGGGCACGAAGGTACGCATCAGCGGAAGTGAGACGCGCGGAAAGCTCGAGCTCGAGTACTACAGCCGGGATGAGCTGGACCGCCTTATAGAGCTGCTCGAGGCAGCCGCATCGCAGCAGGAGGCTTAGGAGGGATTCCGGCAGCAGCTCTGACCTCAGGCTTGCGGTCCGGCCAAGCGAAACAAAAGAACAATGAACCAACTACAGAAAAACAATTTCACCGAAGGAAAGATACTCGGGCCGCTGCTTAGATTCGCAGCGCCCGTTTTAGGTGCGAGGATACTGCAGTCCCTGTACGGAGCCGTAGACCTCATGGTCGTCGGCAAATATGCCGAGACGGCGGACGTCTCCGCGGTCGCGAGCGGAACGCAGATCATGAACACGGTCACCGGCATCATCATGGGTATCTGCATGGGCATAACGGTCCTGATAGGTCAGAGCATAGGCGCCGGCAGGAGCTCGGAGAGCAGCAGGATCATCGCCGCCGGCATCAAGCTCTTCGCGGCGTTCGGAGCGGTGCTCTGCGCCGCAATAGTGCTGCTGCGCGCGCAGATCTGCGCGCTTCTGCACTGCCCGCCGGAGGCCTTCAGCCGCTCGATGGCATATATCGGCATCTGCGGGGCGGGCATCTACTTCATCATCTTCTACAACGTTCTCGGGAGCGTGTTCCGCGGCATGGGCGACTCGAAGACTCCGCTTCTGTCCGTAGCGATAGCCTGCGGGCTGAACATCGCGGGAGACATAGTCTTCGTCAGGTATCTCGGACTCGGGGCATCGGGAGCCGCGCTCGCGACCGTCATGTCGCAAGGCGTGAGCGTCATCGTCTGCGCGGCTATCATCATGAAGCGCGGGCTTCCATTCGAGTTCGGGAGAAAGAGCTTCCGGGATACGGGCGTTCTCACGAGAAACATACTCGAGATCGGCGTGCCCGTAGCGCTGCAGGATTTCGTCGTGGGGCTCTCGTTCCTGATCCTCACATCCATAACCAACAACATAGGTCTTATCGAGTCCGCGGGCGTAGGCGTGGCGGAGAAGGTCTGCTCCTTCGTGATGCTCGTTCCCTCAGCGTTCTCGCAGGCTGTTACGGCTTTCGTCGCGCAGAACATCGGTGCCGGCAAGAGGGACAGGGCTTCGCTCGCGCTGCGCTACAGCATAAGCGTCTCGTTATGCATAGGCGTAGTCATCTCCTGGTACAGCTTCTTCAGGGGATATGAGCTCACCGGCATATTCAGCTCGGACGCGGCGGTAGTCGCCGCGGGTTGGGACTATCTCAAGGCTTACGCTATAGATGTGCTGCTGACGAGCTTCCTGTTCTGCTTCCTGGGCTACTTCAACGGCTGCGGCTACACCCGCATGACGATGCTTCAGGGCATAGGCTCGGCCTTCCTGATCAGGGTGCCCATATCGTACATCATGAGCAAGCAGATCCCGGTCTCGCTGTTCCGCATCGGCCTCGCGACCCCCTGCGCGAGCGCCGCGCAGATACTGATCTGCTTCTGGTACTACCACAGGAAGAACAAAGAGGCGAAGCGGGCCGGCGCGTTGTAAAGGAGAAAGAGGATGAAGACCGATCCGGTCGAGGCGCTGACGCTCGTCGCGCCGAGCTACTACAGGCAGTTCAAGTGCATAGCGCAGCGCTGCAGGCACAGCTGCTGCAGGGGCTGGGAGATCGACATCGACCCCGTCAGCCTGGAGCGCTTCAAAGCGCTCGGGGTGAGCGGGATCAGCGAGGGTCCCGACACGCCGCATTTCACCCTCACAGAGAGCGGAGACTGCCCGCACCTGCGGAGCGACGGGCTATGCGAGCTGATCATAAGGCACGGTGAGGGCGTGCTCTGCGACATCTGCCGCGACCACCCGCGGTTCAGGAGCTTCTGGACCGGCCGAGTCGAGATAGGCCTCGGCCTCTCCTGCGAGGAGGCGGCGAGGATAATACTCGGCCAGGCTGAGCCGATGAGGCTCGAGAGCATAGGCCTCTGCGACTCAGAAGGGGTTGAGCTGAGCGCCGGCGGATCCGGCGGGGCTCCCGGCTTTGAGGACCTTCCGGAGGACGAGCGCTGGCTCATGGGGCTTAGGGAGCGCATGCTCGAGGAGGCCGCGCAGTACGACGATCCGATGCTCGCGAGGCTCGCGGAGTATCTGATCTACCGACAGCTTCCCGACGCGCTGTACGACGGCAGGCTGGAGGAGCGCATCGAGTTCATCAACCGCGGCATCGAGGAGATCGCGGAGGAATGGGAGCGCTGCGCCGGCTTCGAGGAGCGCTGCGAGGCAGCCCGCAGCTGGTCGGAGAAGAACGAGTACAGGGTTTGAGTGCCGAGATATGATTGGCCCGGCTTAAGCGTCTCCGGAAACGCTTCGGTTGGTTTTCGGAACCGCCCCGCCGGGTCTGCGGGAGCCCGGCAGAAAGGGTACGGCGCCGGGGCGAAAGGCCTGAAAACACAAAGAAAGGCGGGTCGTAAACTATCGTTTACGACCCGCCTGTTCAGTTTCTTCAAGGGCTTTTATGTCTATTCGCCCTCAAGGCGCGGGCAGGGTGACTGTAAAAGCTTCTTGGCAACAGAGCGCTTTTCACGATGACAGTCGTTCACACAGCCCGTTTCGCCCTCGCTCAGCACCGTCCGCGCCGCCCGCGCTGAAGCTTCTCAATCCCGCCCGCTTGCGGCTTACTCCCCACCCAGCAGCCGTATGAGCCTTTCGACGAGCTCGCGCCCGTCCGGACTCAGCCGCCTCACTGCGTCCTCGATGTCCGGGCTTCCGTCACCGGCGTAGGCGAAGAAGCCCGCGGGGCTGATCTCGAGGAATTCGCAGATCTCGAAGAACATAGCCATGGAGGGCATGTTCCTGCCGTTCTCTATGTTGTTGATATAGCCCGCGCCCTGCCCGAGCGAGAGGCTCATCTCCCGCGCGGAAACGCCGCGCTCGACGCGCAGCTTCGCCAGCCTACCCGCGAATCCCTCTTTTGCTTCCGCCGCCGCTCCCCTCATAACGGTGTAATTGTACCTTGAAGCGCGTCCGCTTTCGTCCTGCTGCGCCGCATATTTGCGCGCTTTTGCCCGCTCCGGCAGGCAGCCGGGCTCATCATCCGCCCGCAATGACGGATCGCCGCGGCGATGCTCCTCCTGCTCCGGCGGACAGCCGCGTTCTTCTGTACGCATGAAAAGACCCCCTTTCCGGGCATCTGCCCGTAAGGGGGTCTGTAATTTCTGCGAGGCCTTGCTGAGGTTTCGCGAAAGCTGTCTCCTACTTGTCGCTGATGACGCGGACGGCGGGAGCCTTGATGCCGGCGGCGCCGAGAGCGGAGGTGATGTCGTGAGTCAGTGCGAAGAACACATCCCAGTAATCAGAGCCCTTGCACCAGGCGCGGACGGTGAACTGCATCGCCTCGTTGGTACCTCCGGAGAGAGCGGCGAACGGAGCGGGGTCGCTGAGGACCTTCTCGTTGGCCTTCATAACGTCGAGCATGATGCCGGTGATCTGGTCGATGTTCTCGGACTTGGCGGCGCCGAACGAGAGATCGACACGGCGGAGCTCCTCGGCGGAGAAGTTCTGGATGTTGCTGTTCATCAGGCTGCCGTTGGGGATGATGACCTTGCGGTTATCGAGAGTGAGCAGCGTGGTGTAGAAGAGGGCGATATCCTTGACGATTCCTTCCTCGCCGGCGGCTACGATGTAATCGCCGAGCTTGTAGGGACGGAAGATCATGAGCATGATCCCGCCCGCGAGGTTGGACAGGGAGCCCTGCATGGCCATGCCGACCGCGACGCCGGCGGAGGCGAGCACGGTGATGACGGAGGCCATCGGGATGCCGAGCACCTGGACTATCGAGATCACGAGGACCACGTAGAGCAGGGTGCGGATGGCGTTGAGAGCGAAGCTGCGGGCGGTATCCTCGAGTCCGCCGATGAGCTTGCTCTTCTCAAAGAGCCTTACGATCTTGCCGACGATCCACTTGCCGAGGATCCATACGACGAGGGCGCCGACGATCTTGTAGCAGAGCGCGATCAGGGTCGTGCCCGCGACAGCAATATTGAACATGATTATCCCTCCTTAAACAAAGAATAACTATTATGACGCGATTCCGCCTTTCCTCCGGGGCGGAAAGATCTATCGATTTATTGTATCACAAATGCGGATAGACGGCGCGCATTTATTGATAAACAGAGAACGCGGACGCGAAGATCGGCCGTGCGGCCGAAGCGGGCGAAGCGCAGCGCGGAGCGCCTGCCGCTATCTCTCCTCCTGCAGCTCTCCCCGGTGCTCCTTTATGAACACGTTGGCGAGGGCGTCGCAGCGGACGTTGTAGCGCAGCATGGAGACGAACTCCTCGAAGGGCCTATTCCCGTTGTGCTTCACGAAGCGAGCGTACTCCTTTTCGAGCTTCTCGCGGGGGGCGTCCGGGTCGAGGTGGCCCTTGACGAGCACGAAGGAGGCGCGGTGCCTGCGGTATTCGGCGAGCAGCTGCTCCCAGAGCTCCCGGTTCTCGACGGGCTGCTTCTTGCTGTTCTTCCAGCCGTTCCTCTCCCAGGCCTCGTACCAGCGGCTCCTGAAGCAGTTGACGAGGTAGGAGCTGTCGGAGCAGATCTCGATGTCGAGCCCTTCGCGGTTCAGGGCCCTGAAGGCCTCCAGGAGGGCGGTCAGCTCCATGCGGTTGTTGGTCGTGTCGAGCTCGCCGCCGCAGAGCTCCTTCTCCCTGCCGGCGTATTCGAGCACGCAGCCCCAGCCGCCTATATTGCTCTCGTTCTGGTTGCCGGAGCAGGCTCCGTCGGTGTAGATCCTGAGCTTCATTCTTCCCCTCTCAGCGCGCGGTCTCGATGTAAATCTACTTTAACTGCGCTGTAATATGTCTGTAATGATTGTATCGTATACTTCAATAGTGCCAACATAGGTCTTGGCGTATTCGTCGTCCGCTTCGGGGCGGCGTTCACAGTAGAAAAATACACGGAAAGGAGGAAGCATGTCAAGAATCTTGCGAAAAGCGCTGGCTGTCATCGCCGCGCTCGCGCTTCTGACGGGCACGGCGTTCGCTGACGCGTCGATCGTCAGCCCCGTCGCCGACAGCGTGGTATATTCCGACAGCCTCCTCATATCCGTGAAGCTGACCGGAAGCGAGAACGTGAAGGTCACGGTATATCAGGAGTATTACGAGAGCTCTCCCGCGGTATACGAGCTGCAGGAGATCCCCGAGGACGAGGCGGCCGCTGAGGCGGCGAAGACCGTCAGCGAGACCCCGGACTCCGGAGTCGAGACGGTCGCGATCCCCGAGGACCAGGAGGCGCCGAAGGAAGGCTCCGAAGCGGTTCCCTCGGAGGAGACCGGCGCCGGGAAGGCTCCCGCTGAAGAGACTGCCTCAGAAAAGACCCCCATCGCGGAAAACGCCCCGGCGGGGACCGAGTCAGGAGAACCGGCCGGATCCGAAGCTACCGAAGAAGCCCCCGGGGCCGGAAACGGCGCCGAGGACGCAGCGGAACAGGAGCCCGGCGAGCCCGAGCTCATCAAGGTGCTCATACGCGAGGCAGAGTACAGCCCGTATGACGCTTCGGCTCTCAGCGCGGAGGACCTGAGCCTGCTCTCATCGGGCAGGACTGAGGACGCCTCGGGCGAGGCTCTCACCCTCTCCGATGGCAGCGGCATCCCCGAGCTGAGCGACGTCGTATTCGCTCCGGCGGTCAGCTACAAGAGCGATTCCGAGGTCGGATTCTATACCAAGCAGCTCTCGGTGCAGCCGGGCCTCTACAAGGTCTCGGTCGAGAGCCGCAGCGGCAGCAGCCATTGCTTCGTCGCGGTCAAGGAAAAGCAGCAGGAGGAGAAGCCCGGCATCTTCTCGGGCGGCGCCCAGAAGTCGGGAGCCTTCTCGTTCCTGAGGAACATGCTGAGATCGCTGTTCAGATAGTATGCGCTCTGCCCTGATAGAGAAGATAAAAGTTGTGATCATAGTAGTATTGTTCATCACGACAATACTACTTTTATATTTGCTCTGGTCGCCCGGCGGGCGGGGCATAGGCTTCAGCGGCTTCGGCGGCAGAAGCGCGAGCTCCGACGCGCCCACGGGAGCCGGCCTGCTGCGGGCGGAATACGCGCTCAGGAGCTCCGGAAGCGGGAGCACCGAGCTCAGCTACGACGCGGACGGGGTCTTCGCCGCCGCAAAGGAGGAACTCGCGGGCTTCCTCGCGCAGAGCTACGCGGAGAGCTCGGTCATCAGCGAGCAGCAGTATGAGCTCGCGATGAGGGACTGGCCCTCCGTGAGCGTAGGCTTCGGCTGCGGGCTGCCCCTGAACGGCGTCCTGTCGCTCATAGCGCCCGAGAGTCAGCTGCTCAGGACCGCCGACGTCATCGTCGACTCGATAGCCTTCAGCGACGCGGCGCCCGACAGCGTCTTCGCGAGGGACAGCGGGAGCGGAAGCCACTACAGATTCATATTCGGGGAGCCGAGAGAGAGCGTCGACAAGCTTTCATCGGCGTTTGGCGATAATTCTTATCCGGCCTATACGGCGCGCGATCTGCTCGGCGTGGGAAGCGTTTTCCTGCCTCTCGGATCCTTCAGCGAGCTGTCCGATATGCCCTTCGGCGCCGCGGACGGCAGCAAAGAGGTCGGCACCGACGCCGCCCGCGCGGTGTTCGGCGACACCTTCAGCTTCGTGCGCAGGATAACCGACAGCTTCGGCAACGTCACTTACATGTACGGCTACGGGGAGAAGAACCTCTACCTCTACGCGGAGGGAGCCATAGAGTACAGGACCACGGTCAGCGGAACGGAAGCGAGCGACTTCGCCCGCGACCTCGACGCGGCGCTCAGTTTCGCGGCAGGCTGCGGCGGGCTCAGGGGCGACGAGTGGAAGGCGCTCAGGCTCTGCGGCTACAGCGAGTCCGGCATCCGCGTCCACACGAGGAACTTCTCCTTCGCGCAGAGCGTGCTCGGAGTCCCGGTCTACGGCCAGAGCGGTCCGGCTCTCACCGTGACGGTCAGCGGAGGCGCGGTCACGGGCCTCAGGCGCGAGGGCATAGACCCGGGGACCTACACTCCGGGTGAGAACAGGGCCGCGGCGAGCCCCGCGAACGTCATCGCGAACAACAGCAACCACATCTACAACATACTCAAGGGCAGCGTCCTCGCCCCGGCGAGCGACGAGGCCTTCGACTTCGCCGCGAAGGCGGTGAGGAGCCTGGCGCCCGGCTACTACGCCGACCCGTCGCGCAAGCTCCTCGTCCCCGCCTGGGTGCTCAAGGCCTCCGGCGGCGAGATGTTCTACTTCGACCTCTACGAGGGCACGCCCCTGGGCTACACGAGGTGATCTGGCAATGGATTACTCCAAGGCGAAAAACATCATAATAGCCCTGCTCCTCGTGGCGAACCTCGCCCTGGGCTCGGTCTACATGAACCGGCTCAGCGCGGAGCGCGAGGCCAGGGAGGCTGCCGCCGCGAGCACGAGGCTCTACCTTCAGGAGCTCGGCGTTGAGCTCTCGGCCCCGATCCCCGCGGACGAGCCGCCCATGCCGGTGCTCTACGTCAGCATCGAGAAGGACGCCGGCCCCCAGAGCTTCGACGGCTGCGACGTGGTGCTCAGCGGGATGGACGAGGCCTACTCCGCCGTTCCGCAGAGAAAGGGTCCCGGCAAGGCGCCCATAATCGGCGCGGGAAGGGCCCTGCAGCGCCTCATGAGCTGGCTCGAGCCCGAAGTGCTCAAAAGCCTCGAGGTCACCGGCATAGACCGGATCTTCTGGGTCGACCGCCGCGAGATCAGCGCGGAGGCCGCGGAGGACACCGCCGTCCCCGCCTGGCGCGTTCAGACGAACAGGGGCGTCTTTTACATAGAAGCCTACGAGAACTGACAAGTTTTCTTCACATTTCAAAGCGATAATCAAGGTGCGATATGGATCTGGCTATATGCTCCCTCGCGAGCGGGAGCAGCGGCAACTGTTATCTGGTAAGGAGTCCGCGGACGGCGCTTCTCGTCGACGCGGGGATCAGCTTCCGGCAGATCAGGCAGAGGCTGGCTGCCCTGGGGCTCGCGCCGGGAGACATCAGCGCCCTTCTGATCACGCACGAGCACTCCGATCACATACGCTCGCTCGAGGCGGCCGCTAAGGCCACCGGGGCGGCGGTCTGCATGAGCCGGGGAACGGCGGACGCCATAGGGCTCGACGAGAAGAGCGTCTCCGCCCTGCAGGACGGAGGCGGAGGGCTTCTCGCCTTTTCCGCGGGCAGCGGCTTTACGGTAGGCGACATCGAGGTGAGCAGCTTCAGGCTCTCCCACGACGCCGAGGATCCCGTGGGCTACAGCTTCAGCAGCGGAGGCAGGAGCCTCTGCATAGTCACGGACACCGGCACCGTCACGGAGGAGATCTTCGAGGCGGCGAGGCGCGCGGACATACTGGTCCTCGAGTCCAACCACGACGTGAACATGCTCAGGATAGGAAGGTATCCCTGGTTCCTCAAGCAGAGGATACTCTCGGACCGCGGGCACCTGTCGAACGACTCGGCGGCGCAGATCCTCCTGAGGATGCTCGAGGGAGAGGAGCCCGGTACGGAGAGGGAGCGCATAGTGCTCCTGGCGCATCTCAGCAAGGAGAACAACTTTCCGGAGATGGCGCTCGCGACCGTACAGGGCGAGCTCGAGCGCGGCGGATATATCGCTGGAAACAGGATCCTCATAGAGACCCTGTCGAGGACGGAGCAGAGCCCGCTGTACTGGGTATAGCGGCGGAAGGCACGGGGCCTGGCCCGGGAGGCGGAAGCCTGACCCGGAGCAGCCGGAGGCGGCAGCCTTCTCAAGAGGCGCTCCCCTATAGGAAAGAGGCGAAGATAAAATGAAAAACGGAAGAACTCAGCTGGCGGCCATAGTGCTCGCCGTCATCATAGCGTTCGTCTGCGGGGTCGGCGGCGGAGTCGCCGGCATGTACCTCGTGAGCACCGGCAGGGTGAGCCTGCCCGGACTCGAGAGGAGCGCGGACATCGCGGCGCCGACCGTGCTCGACGCGGCGTCCCAGGGCGCGGAGCTCGCGCTGCTCAAGGCGAATGCCTCCGAAGGAGGCAAGACCCAGGTGGTCTACGTCGACAGCACCACCGTCGCCGAGGCGATCGCCGACAAGGTCCTCCCCTCGGTAGTCGGCATCAGCACCGTCTCCAGGCAGACCATCAGCGGCAATTCCTTCTTCGGCTGGGGCTTCGGCTTCGGCGGAGGCGGCGATTACAGCTACGACACCACCAGCGTGGGCACCGGAGTCATCGTCGACTCCAGGGGCTACATACTGACCAACTCCCACGTCATCGACGACGGGGGGGCGACCTCGATCACCGTCAGCCTCTACGACGGCAGCGACGTCGACGGCACGGTTCTCTGGTTCGACCCGACCCTGGACCTCGCGGTAGTCAAGATCGAGGGCGACGGGCTCTCGCTCACCGCGGCGGAGCTCGGCGACAGCGACGAGCTGAAGATAGGCAGCTACGCGGCGGCCATAGGCAATCCCCTCGGCCTCGAGTTCGAGAGATCAATGTCCCAGGGCATCATCTCCGGGCTCAACAGGACCATAACCGTCTCAGGCAGCAGCGGCAACGCCGTCACCATGGAGGGACTGCTCCAGACCGACGCGACCATCAACTCCGGAAACTCCGGCGGCCCCCTGCTCAACAGCCGCGGGCAGGTCGTGGCGATCAACAGCGCCAAGGCCAGCAACGGCGAGGGCATGGGCTTCGCCATCCCCATCAACATCACCAAGCCCATAGTCGAGTCGATCATCGCGACCGGCAGCTTCAATAGGCCGTACATCGGCATCTCGGGCGTCGCGCTCGAGGAGCAGAGCCGCTACACCTCCGATCAGCTGATCCAGTACTTCGGCACCGACAAGGGCATCTACGTCGCGTCCGTCACCGCGAACGGCGGAGCGGCGGCAGCCGGCATCCAGGCCGGCGACGTCATCGTCTCCCTGAACGGCCAGGCCGTGAACACCATGAACAAGCTCAACAGCATGATCATCGCCTACAAGGCGGGCGACTCCGTCGAGCTCACGGTCATCAGGAACAAGGAAAAGGCTGATTTCAAGGTCACGCTGACCGACGGAACTAAGATCTGAGGCGCGAGAGCATCGCGGCGTCCCTATCGCGGGGCGCCGCGTTTTTTCACTGTCCGGGAGGGGGCGCGCGCAGCCGCGGAGGCCGCAGGCGTTCTCCGGCGTCCGGACCGTCCTGAAAGGAGCACACATGAACATAGAGATCATATGCGTGGGAAAGCTGAAGGAGGAGTACCTCCGGGAAGCGGCGGCGGAATACTCCAAGCGCCTCTCGAAGTTCTGCAGGCTGCAGGTCACGGAGCTTCCCGAGACCAGGCTCGAGTCCGAGACCCCGGCAGCGGGGCAGGCAGTGGTGCTCGCGGAGAGCGAGGCTATCGCGAAGAAGATCCGCCGCGGGCCGGACTGCTTCACCGTCGCGCTGGACGTCAGGGGCAGGGAGCTCTCTTCGGAGGAGCTCGCCTCGGAGCTCGCGTCGCTGCAGCTCTCGGGGAAGAGCCGCGTGAGCTTCCTCATAGGCGGGAGCCTGGGCATGAGCGAGGAGCTCATGAGAAGCTGTGATCTGAGGCTCTCTTTTTCGCGCATGACCTTTCCGCACCAGCTCATGCGGGTTATAATGTTGGAACAGATATACCGCGCTTTTAAGATAAACGCGGGCGAGAAATACCACAAATGACGGATTCGTCCCCGCCCCGGAGGATCGGGCTTCAGCGGGACGGACGTCATGACTTCAGAACATCGAAAGCGGCGCGGCAAAGCGCGGGAGGAACAAGATGGCGATCAGCGTAAGGACAGCTACATGGGACGATCTCGAGGACATGCTCAGGATAGAGAAGGAGACCATGCCGACCCACACCTATCTGTTTGAGACACAGAAGGAGCTTATGGACCCTGAGCAGGGCTGGATGCTCATCTCCTTCGACGACGACAAGCCCATAGGCATCGCCCACCTCTACAGGCAGCCGGACGGCGCGGGCTGGTTCGAGATCCTGCGCGTGACCCCAGCCGAGCAGAAGAAGGGCGCCGGTACCGCCATGTGGGACCGCGCGATCGAGCTCTGCGAAGAGAACGGCCTGAAGAGCATCGCCATGTACACCGGCCTCAAGAACGTCACCTCCAGAAAGATAGCCGAGCGCAAGGGACTTTCCCTCAGGCTCGCGGTCAAGGAGGGCGAGCTCAGCCGCGAGGCCGCTATAGCCTCCTTCGCCGGAAGCGCTCCGGAGGCGGCTGCCTGCGCTGACGGCGCGGCCTTTGCCGCGGCCTGCGAAAAGTTCGGCGCTGAAGAGGCCTTCGGCGGGCAGTTCGTGTTCAACCGCACCTTCTACGACTTTACGCCCGAGAATCTCGCCTGGCTCTGCGGCGAGGGCATCGCGTACTGCGGCGGGGACTTCGCCGCCGCCATCGGCGCCCGCTTCAACAAGGAGGCCGCGCTTCAGATCGGCTTCATAGCGGGCGATGAGGACAAGGCCGTGGAGCTCGCGGTCAAGCTTCTCCTCGCCGGTCCCTGGCCGAAGCTCGTCATCGACGTGCCCGAGGAGAGGACGGATCTCATCGAAAAGCTGAAGGGCAAGGGCTTCAGCTTCATCGACTCGACCATCATCACGCTCAAGAGGGTGTTCGGCAAGTAAAAGCGGATCACAAGAACGACCCCGCGTCTAACGCGGGGTTTCATATTGCAAAAAGAGCCCCGCCGGGGGAACGGCGAGGGCTCTTTTGAATTCGTTAGTCGAGACTAATTCCTTCGCGGTCATTGTATTCCGCGCGGGTATGTCTGTCAACATTTTTGCGGCGCCGCACTACAGCGAGCTGAGGCTCCTGATCGCGTTGACGTATTTGCCGAGCATTCCCAGGTTCACGAAGTAGTTGGTCCTTGTCCCCTCGTACTGCGCCTCGACGAGGCCGGAGCTCAGAAGGGCGTTCATGTGCTGGGAGATGGTCGACTGGGAATAGGGGAAGAGCTCGACGAGGTCCTTGTTGCATACGGTCCTGCGCTCGAGGTTCTCCCTGTATATGAAGCTGAAGAGCTCCACGCGCACCGGGTGGGCGAGCGAGTCGGAGCACCTCGCTATGATGCTTATCTCTTCTCTTGCCGGGGGTTCGGCGTTCTTTCTGATCCTCATGATACAACCTTATATCATAAAAGCTGTGAAAAAACAATCCTCTTGTGATATACTGTAAACACCTATGCGCCCCCGCACAGGGTCTTGACTTCTCCGTTTAAGGGAGAGGGAGGGACGCCCGGATCCCGGACGGGACCGGCTCCCGGCCCGCGGGAGAAGCGCAGAAAGGAGAAGCTTTGGATAAGAAGTTCACAGCAAATCTGTTCAAGCCGTTTACGATACTCTTCGCCTCGGTCATGGGGGTGTTCTGCGTCATAGTGCTCGCTCTAAACACCTGGGTGGGCGCCGCCGCGATAGCGATCTGCGTCGGACTGTACTTCCTCTTTCAGAACGCGGTGGACAGATACGCCAGACCGATGCTCGAGGACGAGCAGCAGAGGATCACGGCGAGGCAGAACGACATACTCAGCGGCCTTGAGGCGAGCGAGACCCTTCCCGCCTGCGCTGCCGACAGCAGCGGCTCCATAGTCTGGAAGAACTTCGCGGCCCAGGAGCTCGAGGAGAGCGTCGGACCGCTCGAGGAGCTCGTCACCAAGCCCATGCTCGACAGGCTCGTCGCGGGCGAGGACAAGAAGCTCAGGCTGGAGGCCGGCGGCCGCAGCTGGACGGTGGAGCCCGCGCCGCTCACCGAGGGCGGCAGGCTGCTCCTCACCTGGAGGGACGAGACGGGCTTCGAGACCCTGAAGAAGGTATACACCGAGAGCCGCGGCTGCGTCGCGGTGATCGGGGTCAACAACTACGACGAGATCATCTCCAGCACGGCGGTCGAGAACCAGTCGCTCGTCGTCGCGGAGATCGACAGATGCATAAGGACCTGGGCGGCGGGCATGGAGGCCTGCACCATCAGGTACCGCAATTCCAACTACGCCCTGGTCTTCGAGCAGAAATACCTCGAGCAGCTCAGGGCCGAGAAGTTCCCCATACTGGGGCAGATGCACGAGATAGAGACCGGAGCGGACTTCCCGACCTCGATCTCCGTCGGCATCGGCTGCGAGGCCTCGAGCTTCGAGGAGCTCAGGGAGCAGGCCGACGCTGCGCTCGACCTCGCCTACGGGCGCGGCGGCGACCAGGCGGTCATCAAGAGGGCGGCGGGCGATCCCGAGTACTACGGCGGATCCCTCCCCTCGGTCGAGAAGAGGAACAAGGGCCGCTCGAGGCTCTTCTCCCACGCGCTCATGCAGCAGATCGCCATGGCCGACCACGTCTACATCATGGGCCACAGCCGCCCGGACATGGACGCCTTCGGCGCCTGCGTGGGCATCTACCGCCTGGTGCTCAACATGCACACGGCGGCTGACATCATCATCGATACCGGCTACGAGGCGATCGAGGAGCTCTACAAGGCCTCCCGCGAGGGCGACTACCGATTCATCTCCGCCGAGGATGCCGTCAGGAACCTCACCCCCGAGAGCCTGCTGGTGGTCTGCGACTGCCACGCGGCCTACATGACGGAGAGCCCGGAGCTCGTCGAGCGCGCGAACAAGATCATAATCATCGACCATCACCGCCGCTCCAAGGACGTCATCGAGAACGCGAGCCTCGTATACATGGAGTCCTACGCCTCCTCGACCTGCGAGCTCGTCGCCGAGATGCTGCAGTACGCGGGCGAGCGCTCGCACATCGGCAAGTTCGACGCCGAGGCCATGCTCGCGGGCATCACGCTCGACACCAAGAACTTCACGGTGAGCGCCGGAGCGAGGACCTTCGACGCGGCCTCCTGGCTCAAGCGCCAGGGCGCCGACACCGCCGTGGTCAAGAGCTTCTTCAAGCTCAGGCTCGACCTGGTCCAGAAGAAGTACAACATACTCGCCAACACCCAGGTGATGGACGGCGGCGTCGCCGTCGCCTACACCAAGGAGAGCGACCCGACCATGCAGGTGCTCGCCGCGCAGGCTGCTGACGAGCTCCTGGACATGAGGGGCATAGAGGCGGCCTTCACCGCCGGCTCCACGGGCGAGCGCACTGTGATCTCCGCGAGGTCTTCCGGCGGCATCAACGTCCAGACCATCATGGAGCGCATGGGCGGAGGCGGCCACCGCAACGGTGCCGCTGCCCAGGTCGACGTCTCCCCGGAGGAGGCCATACAGCAGCTCGTCCAGATGCTCAGGGAGGACGGGATCATAGAATAGGGCAAGGAGCGGACGGCGCCCCGAAAACACACGCAAAAGACACTTTTACATACAGAAAGGAAGCACGAAATGCAGGTAATATTGCTCAAGGACGTTAAGGGACTCGGAAAGGCCGGCCAGGTGGCCAAGGCCAGCGACGGCTACGCCCGCAACTACCTCTTCCCCAAGAAGCTCGCGATGGAGGCGACCGACAGCAACCTCAAGGCTCTCGAGAAGAAGCGTCAGGACGAGGAGGCCAGAAGGGCCGCCGAGGCCGAGGCCGCGCTCGAGCTCAAGAAGAAGATCGAGTCCGCCGGAGCGGTGGAGCTCAGGACCAAGGCCGGCGACGCCGGCAGGCTCTTCGGAGCCGTCACCTCTCAGGACATCGCCGACGCCTTCGAGAAGAGCTACGGCATCGCCCTCGACAAGAAGAAGATCGAGCTCGACAGCCCCATCAAGAACGTGGGCGACTACGAGGTGGAGCTCAAGCTCTTCCAGGGAGTCAGCGCCAGGCTCAAGCTCAAGGTCGTCGCGGTCTAGCGGAGGCTTCCGATGGCAAAGCTTGAACGAATCCCGCCCCACGACGAAGACGCGGAAAAGAGCGTACTCGGAGCGATCCTCATAGACAAGGACGTATTCTTCAGCGTGTCCGAATTCGTCAAGGCGGACGACTTTTACAGCGGGGCCCACAGGGAGATATTCTCCGCGATGCTGGATCTCTACCAGCGCAGTGAGCCCATAGACGTGGTCACCGTGTCCGACGCCCTCAGCCGCAGGAGCACCCTCGAGACCGTGGGCGGCAGGGTCTATGTCGCCACGCTCTCGGCCTTCGTGCCCACCACCGCCAACGCGGTGCAGTACGCGAAGATCGTGGCCGAGAAGGCCATGCTCAGGCGCCTGATCTCGGCGGCCGGCGGAGTGGTCGAGGAGGCCATGTCAGAGGCCCTCGACAGCCGCGTCGTGCTCGATCACGCCGAGCAGAGCATACTCGAGATCGCCAAGGGCAGCGGCAACCGCGACCTCATCAGCATCAGCGAGGTCATGAAGCGCAACCTCGACCAGATCCGCGAGGCCGAGAAGAACGGAGGCGAGGTGCCGGGCCTCAAGACCGGCTTCCGCTCCGTCGACAAGCTCACCAACGGCTTCAAGAAGTCCGACCTCATCATTGTCGCAGCCCGTCCGTCCATGGGAAAGACCGCCTTCGCCCTGAACATCGCGGCCAACGCGGCGATCAAGGAGAAGAAGCGCGTAGCGATATTCTCCCTCGAGATGAACGCCGACTCGCTCGGCATGAGGCTGCTCGCCATGGAGGCCAGGGTCGACAGCAGCCTGCTTCAGCTCGGGACCCTCTCGGCGGAGGACTGGGACAGCATACAGATGGCGTCGCAGAGGCTCGCCGAGGCGGACATCACCATAGACGAGAGCAACGGCTCCACCGTCATGGAGATCAGGAACAAGTGCCGCCGCATCGCGGCAAGGGGCCCGATCGACCTCATCATCATCGACTACCTCACCCTCATCGAGGCGACCGGAAGGGCGGAGAACCGCCAGCAGGAGGTCTCCGCTATATCCCGTTACCTCAAGCAGCTCGCCAGGGAGATGGAGTGCCCGGTCATCGTGGTCTCCCAGCTCTCCAGAGCCGCCGAGCAGAGGAACGGCGACAAGCGCCCGATGCTCTCCGACCTCAGAGAGTCCGGAGCCATCGAGCAGGACGCCGACGTCGTCATCTTCCTCTACCGCTCGGACTACTACAAGAAGAAGGGCGAGGCGCTCGACAACACCTGCGAGGTCATAGTCGCCAAGCAGAGGAACGGGCAGACCGGGACCGAGACCCTCACCTGGATCCCCAGATACACCAAGTTCGCCGACATGGCGAGGAACATACCCACCGAGTACATCCCCAGGGAAGCCCCGGACGACGGCTCGGAGCAGGAGTATTTGAGATAGCGCGATAGACCGCGCGGGCAGTATATGAGTTTCAGCAGCCAGAGCGTTCAGAATTATCTGATACACGACACAAAGGTGGAGAACTTCTTTCTCTCCGAATACATGACCAAGGCCCCGGGGGATTACGTCAAGGCGTATCTCCTCGGCCTCATGTACGCCGAATCGGGGCTGGAGCTCGGAAACGCCGACATCTGCAAGGAGATCGGCCTCTCCGCGCCCGAGCTCGACGAGTGCTGGGAGTACTGGGAGGCTCAGGGCCTCATACTCAGGCACAGGGCGCCCGGAAGCACGGAGTACGACATCGAGTTCCTGAGCTCCAAGGAGCTCTATTACGGCGGGAGGACCCCGAGGCAGACCGCCTCCCCCGCGGCGCTCGAGGACGGCGCCCTGAGGGAACTGCTCTCCGAGGTCGAGTCGAGGACCGCGAGGCTCCTAAGCCGCAAGGACATAGACGAGATCTCCTCCTGGCTCAGCTCCTACGGGATGAGCCCCGAGTTCGTGCTCAGCGGCTACGACTACTGCGCGTCCAGAAACAGGAGCACCGACTGCAAATACGTGGGCAAGGTGCTCAAGGACTGGAAGGCCAAGGGCCTCAGCAGCGCCAGAGATGTGAAGGAACACCTCGCGTCGCAGGACAGGCACTACGCCCTCTACAAGCGCGTCTTCCGCGCGCTCGGCTTCAGCCGCGGCGCCACCGAGGAGGAGAAGCGCATCATGAACAGCTGGGCCGACGACATGGGCTTCGACGAGGAGCGCATACTCGAGGCCTGCGCCAAGACCTCGGGTATAAGCAATCCCAACATCAACTACGTGAACAGCATACTAAGGTCCTGGCACGCCGAGAAGACGAGGCCGAGGACCGAGGCCGACTATATAGCCGCGGTCAACACCCTCTACGAGGCCGACCGCGCGCGCAACGCCGAGCTCAGCGAGAAGAACCGTGCGAAGATCATGAGCGAGATCCCGGAGCTTGCGGCGGTCAACGAGGAGATGAAGGACGCGGGCTTCAGGATGTCCCGCGCCAACTTCATGGGCGAGTCCGGCAAGGCCGTCATCGCCCGCGAGGACGCCCGTAGAAAGAGGCTCTTAAGCCGCAGGGCGGAGCTGCTCGCGGCTCACGGCTACCAGCCAGACGCGCTGGACGCCATCTATACCTGCAGGAGATGCAGAGATACCGGAGTGCTCGCTGACGGCAGCAGGTGCCCCTGCTACGATCAGAAGCTCGCTCTCGTGCGGGAAAACATCGGAGGAAATGAATGAGTGAGTTTTCCGGCGCCGCGGGCGCGGAAAAACTGACGGCGTACGAAGCCAAGAAGGCCCTGCTCTCGCACAAGAGGAGGGAGAGGGTCAAGGAGGGCTTCCTGCACCGCACATACAGGCTCATAAAGGAACTGACAGGGCTCAACCGCGAGCTCGCGTCCGCCCCTCTCATAAGCGACGAGCAGAAGCGAGAGGAGAGGATGAGGATAGTCCGCGACTGCTGGGCCCCCGTCTACGGCGGGCTCACCGGCTTCATCGACAGCGCCTGGAGCTACATCACGGAGCTCGGCGCCGACGCCTGGGACCTCGTCCTGATGGCGGCTGAGGCCATAGTCACGGCGCTCTACTACGGGCGCTCCGCCCTGATCTGGATACTCGACGTCTTCTACGACATCCGCCTCATAGCCGAGGAGAAAAAGGAGAAGCTCTTCCAGATCTTCGCCGGGCTCGTCTGCGCGGGCGCGGTGGGCGCGGTAGTCGTCAGCTCCCTCACGGGCTACGAGTACAGCTACTACGGCAGGACCCTGGGGATAGCGCGCGACAGGAACGACGTCTACCAGACGATCAGCGTCCTCGGAGACAGGCTCTCCGAGGCGACCGGCGCCAACGTCTCGCTCGACGTCGAGCGGGACATCGAGTTCCGCAGGGTGTTCGGGCTCCATCTCGACACCCAGAGCAAGGACGACATACTCAGCACCCTGACCTACATGAAGGACATCCAGGTCAAGGCCTTCGCCATCAACATCGACGGCGAGGACACCGTCATCATGGAGGACGAGGCCGCCGCGAGGGCTCTGCTGCAGAGCGTCATGAGCGACTACACCGCCGCCGCTAGCGGCGTCGAATACCAGGACGCCCACTTCGAGGAGGGCATCACCATCAGCGAGGTGAATGTGCTGCTCGGAGACATCTGGAACGCCGACTCCGCGAGGCGCTACCTCGAGACCGGAAGCACGAAGCAGACCCCGGCGGCGACCGACAAGCCCAAGCTCACAGTCGCCACGACCGAGCTCGCGACCTACTACGAGGAGATCCCCTACGGCACAAGGTACATCGACAACGCCGGGCTCTACCTCGACGAGACCGAGCTCATCAGCGAGGGCAAGAACGGCGAGACCCAGTACGTCGCCAGGATCGAGAGGATCAACGGCGAGGAGGTCTCCCGCACCATAGTCTCCAGCACCCGCGTGAGCAGCCCGGTCGACGAGATCATGTACCGCGGCACCAAGCCCCTGCCCGCCCGCGAGGGCACGGGAGTCTTCGACTACCCGCTCAGGAGCTACACCATCACCTCCAGGTTCGGAATGCGCTGGGGCAGCATGCACACAGGCGTCGACCTCGCCGCGCCCATGGGCACGAAGATCTACGCCGCGGACGGCGGAGTGGTCACCTACGCCGGCTCCAAGGGCACCTACGGACTGCTGGTCATCATCGACCACGGTTCGCTCTACGAGACCTACTACGCGCACTGCAGCCAGCTCCTCGTGAGCGTCGGCGACCAGGTCTACAAGGGCCAGAACATCGCCCTCGTGGGCTCGACAGGCCAGAGCACCGGACCGCACTGCCACTTCGAGGTCCGCTACAAGAACGAGCCGCACAACCCGCTGGACTTCCTGTAGGAGGCCCAAAAAACCGTTGCCCCTCAACAAAAAACTGTTGCCATTAAATGTCAGCCGCAATATAATATCAGCGTATTTTTCCGCTATTTAGGAGGCAGAATCATGGAAGAAAGATATATCGGCGCGGTCTCGCGCGGCGTCAGAGCGCCTATCATCCGCCAGGGAGACGATATCGTCAAGATCGTCACCGACAGCGTCCTCAAGGCTTCTCAGGTCCACGGGATCGAGTTCAGGGACAGGGACGTCGTAGCGGTCACCGAGTCCGTCGTCGCCAGAGCGCAGGGCAACTACGCCACCGTCGAGCAGATCTCCGAGGACATCAGGCGCAAGTTCCCGGGCGGCGAGTTCGGAGTCATCTTCCCGATCCTCTCCCGCAACCGCTTCGCGATGTGCCTCAAGGGCATCGCCGGCGGCGCCAAGAAGATATATCTCATGCTCAGCTATCCCTCTGACGAGGTAGGCAACCACCTGATCAGCATGGACAGAGTCGATGAGGCGGGCGTCGATCCCTACAGAGACGTCCTCACCGAGAAGAAGTACCGCGTGCTCTTCGGCTTCGAGAAGCACCGCTTCACCGGCGTCGACTACATCGAGTACTACAAGCAGCTCATCAACGAGGCGGGCGCCGAGGTTGAGGTCATCTTCGCCAACGACTGCAGGGCCATCCTCGAGTACACCAAGAACGTCATCTGCTGCGACATCCACACCCGCGAGCGCAGCAAGAGGCTGCTCAAGGCGGCCGGCGCCGAGAAGGTCATCGGCCTGGACGACATCCTCACCGAGTCCGTCGACGGCAGCGGCTACAACGAGAGCTTCGGCCTGCTCGGCAGCAACAAGGCCAGCGAGGACGCCGTCAAGCTCTTCCCCAGAGACTGCCAGCCCGTAGTCGACGGCATCGCCAAGGCCCTCAAGGAGGCCACCGGCAAGAACATCGAGGTCATGATCTACGGCGACGGAGCCTTCAAGGATCCCGTCGGAAAGATCTGGGAGCTCGCCGATCCCGTCGTCTCCCCGGCCTACACCGCCGGGCTCGAGGGACTTCCCAACGAGCTCAAGATGAAGTACCTCGCCGACAACGACTTCGCGGACCTCTCCGGCGACGCCCTCAAGGAGGCGATCTCCGAGGCCATCAAGAAGAAGGACGCCGATCTGAAGGGCAACATGGCCTCCGAGGGCACCACCCCGAGGCGCCTCACCGACCTGCTCGGCTCCCTCTGCGACCTGACCTCCGGAAGCGGAGACAAGGGCACCCCGATCATCTGGATCCAGGGATACTTCGACAATTACACCATGTAGGATCAGGGCCTAAGGGCTCGATACCGGCAAACACAGACCTCCGCCGCGTAAGCGAACGGAGGTCTTTTTATGCGGAGCGGAGAGTCGATGCTGCTGTCCCTCCCGCGGCGCGCGCTCAGGCCGGCTCGCGCCGCGGGAGAGGACGCGCCTAAACACCCTTTCACGCCGCACATTTTTTGACTACTTCCCCCATCTATGGTATATTGATAGCTTGAAAGGAGTCTTTTCACGGTTTTCTATTGCCGTAAAAAAC
>JAEENW010000044.1 GCA_016283945.1 Bacillota bacterium | reverse complement strand
GAGCGGTATCAGCAGCCCTCCGGCGCTGTTTCCGAGACTGATCGCGGCGATGGCTGCCCAGGCCGAAGGGCTCCAGGCTCTCGCCATGGAGAAGTAGAACATGTCCGCGACGCAGTGCTCGAAGCCGCAGAGTATGAATGCGGCGACGCAGGCGAAGAGTATCAGGGGCTCGCCCTTCCGCTTGTAGCCGTCCACCGCGGAGAACATAAGCAGCCCGCAGAATACTCCGAGTATGAAGAGGCTCGGGAGGCTGTCGGTGAGCTTCGGCCCACAGAGCCTGACCGCGGAGCTGTAGAGCGCGGGGCCGAGCCTCGTGGCGGCGGCGAGCCTGGCGCAGGCGAAGGTCCCCAGCAGGTTGCCCGCCCAGATGATGGCCAGATCCGCGAGGTAGGAGAGCCCGCCGTCCAGAGCGTAGCCGACCTTGCCCGTGTAGAGCATGAGGCCGTGCGCGCATATGGTGTAGAGCCCTACCGTGAAGAGCACTGCGCCGAGAGCCTTGGGCTCGACGGAGAGATAGAGTATGCCGCCTACGGCGATGGCGGCTCCGGCGAGCACGGCGCCGGCGAAGATGTGCAGCTTTTTCATCATCCCTCCCTCCCCGCGTGCAGGGTCTCGGGGATGCGCGAGAGCAGCGGCATCCTGATCAGGGCGTCGCAGGCGATGTATACGAGGAAGACGTACTGCGGCCCGACGCGGTCGTAGATCAGGCCTCCGACCGAGGCCATCACGGCGGCGACTATGGCGTTGGAGAACTTGGTGAGGCCGATCCAGGTGCCCATGACCTCGTTGCTGACGAGCTCGCGCTGGATCGCTCCCGAGAGCGGGCTGGAGATGTAGTAGAAGCCCTGGAGCACGCCGGCCGCTATGAGCATGGCCGGGGACTTTGCGGTCAGGAGCAGCACGATGGAGAGCCAGAAGAGCCCCGTCGTGGCGTAGATGACCTTCTTCCTGCCGAAGCGGTCAGCGAGGACGCCGACGGGATAGCCGAGGAAGGTCGAGGTCACCGCGTGGGCCGTGACCATGGCCGCGAGCACCGTGACCGTCGCGCCCTTGACCTCGCCAGCGAATACCTGGATGAAGGGCAGGACCAGCGCCTGGGGCAGGTTGGCCACCGCGGAGATGACGAGCCACCTGCGCGCGTTGGCGTTGCTCTTGAGGATGTTCAGGCCGTTCCTGAGAGTACCTCCACGCGAGCGGGAGGCGAACTTCTGGTTCGAGAGATTGAAGATGACGACCAGCAGCGACATGAAGGTGAAGGCCGCTGAGATGTAGAACAGCTTCCTGTAGTCGTCGGCCGTGGCCGCGCCCTCGGAGACTCCGAGCACGTTCACCAGCACGAAGGCCGCGATCATGGGTCCGGCCATGCCGAGGAGTCCTGCCGCGAGAGACTCGCAGACGAGCATGCCGCGCGCCCTGTCGCAGGTCTTGAGGCAGTTGCCGCAGATCGTGGCGCAGCTCTGGCCGCTGAGGCCCTGCCCGAGATAGTAGATCACCATCGCGGCGACGCATAGCCGCCAGTCGGGAGCCGAGGCGTAGAGCAGATAGGACGTGAGGAGCAGGACTATGCCGAAGGAATAGATCTTTTTGGCGCCGCTGCGGTCTATGATGCCGCCGACCCAGGGCCCGAGCAGGCCCGTCATGAGCATACCTATGCTCGTGATGGTGCCAAGCTGGGTCTTCGTAGCTCCGAGCGCTATGATATAGAGCGAAAGATACGGGAAGACGATCTGGTAGCCGAGCCTCTCGAGGGAGGTCCTGACCACGGTCACCTTCCAGTCCTTCATCTGGTCCTTCCAGAACGGGACTATGCCCAGCATCATGGAGAGGAGGCTGTCTGAATTCTGAGTGTTCATGGTTCCTGAGCTGTGAATGGTTTTGATAAGGCTGTAAACGTGATATATTCTACTGTGAAAGAGGCGCTCTTGACAAGAGCAACCGCGGAAAAGGAGCCCACGATGATCTATTATTACCCGAGCTGCAAGTTCACTGCCGCGCACCCCGAGCTCTCTGAGAGGATGAAGGCCTTTCTGAGCGCCAGGGGAGTCCGCGTCGCAGACTGCTGCAGGAAGACCCACGGCCTGCCGGAGAGCGGGGACACCGCCCTCACGGTCTGCCAGGCCTGCAATATGATAGTCGGCGAGAACCGCCCGGACTGCGAGGTCTTCAGCGTCTTCGAGTACCTCGACGCGCTGAGCCCGGAGGAGCTTCCCCTGCCCGATCTGGGCGGCGAGAGCATCACCGTGCAGGACTGCTACAGGCAGCAGGGACACGAAAAAGAGAAGGCCGCCGTGAGGAGCCTTCTCAGAAAGATGAACGTCGATATAGTCGAGCTTCCGGGCCTGCCCGAGGAGAAGATGTTCGACGGCGGCTTCCTCTACGCCCCCATAAGCGAGGCGAACATGAAGCTCGCGCCGAAGGCCTTCGGAAGGGCTTCGCTCGACATCACTCCCCTCTCCCCCGCGGAGAGGACCGCGAGGATGAAGGAATACTGCCGGCGCTTCAAAACGCGCCGCGTCGTGTGCTTCTGCAACTCCTGCCTCGCGGGGCTCACGGAGGGCCTTCCCGAGGGGAAGAGCGCCGTGCACCTCGCGGAGCTGGTGTTCGCCGAGCAGAATTAGAGCAGCGAGCGGCCTTAAGCCGCGGGAAGCCCGGGACCGGATCGCCCGGCGCTGAGTATCAGTACCCGAGCTTCTCGCCCACCAGGACGACCTCGAACTGCATGCTGGTCGGGGCCTTCCAGAGCAGAGCTACGCCCCTGCAGATCCTTCCGGGGACCTTGCAGTCGTAGCAGCGGTCTCCGTTGACCGCGCAGGGAGTCTTGCAGTTCAGGCGCTTCGCGTTCAGGGGCGCGGCGATGTTCCTCGCCCTCCAGAGCGCCTGATCGTAGTCGGGAGCGACCTTGTTCTCGCCTGCTATGAGATACACCTTCTTGTGGCCGTAGAGCATTCCGGCGACGCGGTTGCCGCTGCCGTCGATGTTGATGATCTCGCCGGTCTCGGCTATGCCGTTGACCGAGGTCAGGAAGACGTCGGTACGGCTTCCGAGCGCGCGGACCTCTTCAGCCGGGCGCCCTTCGGGATGCCAGTGCCAGTAGACCTCGTTGTGGGTCTTTAGCGTGTCGTAGAGCCCCATCTCCTCGACGGTCATGGAGCCTCCGATGCCGACGGTCTCTCCGTCGATCTGAGAGTTCAGGTAGTCGGACGCCTCCGCCGCGGTGGCGTAGCAGCTCACGGCGAAGCCGTTGTCCTTGAGATTCTGAGCGAGCTTGCTGAAGTCCATTTCTGCCTCCTCTTTTCAACAAATGATATTCTTTCGTGCCGCCTCAGGCGGCGTTTTTATTGCGTTTGGATCGACCGGAGCCCGCCGCCTTAGAGCCCCTCGCTGTTGCCCATGGTCATTATGCTGCTGACCAGGGTCCTCCAGGAGAGCTCGTTCATGGGATCGCTGATGAGCGCCCCGACGGTGCCGGCGGCGCCGGCGTCCTCGAAGGCCGCCTTCGCCTCATCCCAGCTGCTGAAGCAGGAGTCGATGTCGGAGATGAGGGTCATGATGCTGCCGTCGAAGGCCGAGCGCTCGTCGTCGCTGAGCCCCTCCCATGCTTCGAGCACTGAGGCCCTGAAGGCCTTGACATCGCAGTCCCAGAGCTCCGAGCGGGACGCGAAGCGGAGCAGCTCTGCCGCCGCGGCGGCCTCGCGGAGTGAGCTTCCCGCGGTCCCGGGCTTGACCTCTCCGGCCCTGCGGAACAGCTCATCGGCGATCTCGTCCGCCGAGGGCAGCTCGGGCTTTGCGCTCATGCGCTCGAACTTCATGTTATATCCCGTGTCCGGGTTGTTCCAGATGAGCTTCCCGTCCTCGCCCAGGGAGAGCCTGAAGACCTGGTCCGTCTCCACGGTATCCGCCGAAGCGATGGATCCGTCCTCCGCGAAGACGTAGTCGGTCTGAGTCAGCGGCGGGAGCGAAACGAGAGCGTCCCCGTCCGGAGCGGCCTTCCATACAACGCGGGTGAGCTCGGAGGCGCTGGACGGGAGATCGGCGGCGGCGATAAACTCGAAGCCCTCCTTCGCGACGCGCAGGTTCGCCCTGTCGGCGACCCAGGTGCCGGCGAGCGCCGAGAGCGCCTCAGCCTCTCTGGCCTTTCGCATCTCCTCGGTCTCGAACTGAGCGGCCTTGTCGGGCGCTATGGCGTTCAGCTCGTCGTAGCTGTAGTGCGCGATCAGTACCGATCCGGTGGGCTTTCCCGCCGCCTTGGCGCTTACCGTGAGGTCCCCGGACCCGAGGTCCCAGGCATCCACGGAGCTTCCGCTGAAGTCGCCTCCGCCGACGGGGCTTCCGTCCTTTACGATATCGACGGTCACGCTGCCCTTCTCGAGGGTAGATATCACTGTGACGAACTCTCCCTCGGGCACGCTCATCGTGGACTGGGCGCCGCCTTCGGCGTTCACCATGTCCACGGTTATATTGCCATCGGAGGTAGCATTCATGCTCATCTGCGGCTTCTCCCCGCAGGCGGCGAGCGACGCGGTCAGAGCCGCTGCCGCAATCAGCGCGAGAACGCGCTTTAAGATCCTGTTTTTCATGTTTTCCCTTTTTTGATACCTTTCTGTCCGGTCATTTTCCGTTTCAGGACACAGTCATTCTACCACATCCCGGCGGGGTTTTGACCTGATACCGCGATGTGATACAATCGAAAAAAGACTGTTGAAAAGGAGAGCCCTGAAATGAAACAGAAGACAGAAAGACTGCGCCGCTCCCTCGCGTGGGCGACGGCGCTCAAGCCCGATGAACTGAGGGAGCTCATAGCCGGTCCTTCGGACTGCATAGTGCTCGACCTCGAGGACGGCATCCCCGTGCCCCTCAAGCCCGAAGCGAGAAGGCTCACCAGGAAGATCCTTCAGGATACGGACTTCCGCGGCAAGGAACGCATAGTCCGCGTCAACACCATGGACAGCGTCTTCTTCCCCCTCGACATGGAGGAGGTGATAGGCGCGGCTCCGCCCGACGCAGTCAGGGTCCCGATGTGCGAGCGCCCGGAGGAGCTTCTGAGGCTCGACGCGATGCTGGCACAGATCGAGGAGGCTCACGGCCTGGCGAGAAACAGCATCGAGGTCCTCGCCATGATCGAGAGCCCGCTCGGCGTGAGGAACGCCTACGACATAATCACGAGCTGCCCCAGGATCACAGCCCTCTCCATAGGCATGGAGGACATGTGCCGCGAGTATGGCGTGAGGCGCCGCTACGAGGACAACGCACTCGACATGCTCTACCTGCGCCAGAAGCTCGTGCTCGACTCAAAGGCCGCCGGCGCGCAGATGCACGACTCCGTGCTCCTCGTGATGGGCGACGTCGAGGCCACGAGGCGCGAAGCCGAGGCCTCGAGGCAGATGGGCTACACCGGCCGCAGCGTCCACGGCAACGAACAGGCAGCGCTGGCCAACGCGGTCTACTCGCCGGACCCCGCCGAAGTCGAGGAATCCAGAGCGATGGTCGAGACCTACGAAAAGGCCAGCGCCTCGGGTCAGACAGAGAGCATCACCTACGGCGGCAAGCTGATCTGCTACGCCGCCTACGTGCACGCCAAAGACATCGTCGCGATGGACGGGAAGATCAGGGCGAAGGGCTAAAGCTCGTCTATTATGTGCGCCACGAACCTGGCGAGCTTCGTCAGGTCTGCCGCGCTTATGCCGTCGCCTCCGGTGACATCCGCGTTTGCAAGAGCATCCGGATCAGTCAGCTGGCTGATGTTGGATACATGCCTGGCCAGCGCGGTGAGGTCCGCGGCGTCGACCGAGCCGTCGAGATTGACGTCGCCGGGCGTGCCTGCTTCGGATACGGTGAAAGTATACGTTACGAGGAGCTGATCTATGAAGATCTCCGACTCCGCGGGATTCCCGTTCAGCGTCGCCTCCGCGTCCTCAGAGAAGGCATAGCCCTGTTTGGCCGTCAGGTAGATGCTGACCGTATACTGATGTCCCGCCTCAAATACGGATTCGTTCGGGATCATCCCAATCCCCTCGGTCTCATCCCTCCACGATATGTCGTTGAGGTAGACCGAGGAGGAGTAGTCCGCGGAGTAATAGTTGGCGTTTGGAGGGAACGCCGCCACATAGTCCGGATGCTGGCCGGCCCTCGGAACGCTTATCCCGCTTATCTTGACCACTTCTATGGGCGGGTTTTTGACGATAGCCAGCAGAAGCAGGGCGCGGCTGTAGCCCATCGAGTCTATACCGGCGTCGATGCTCCTGCAGGTGACAGTGTATCCGGGGAAGTCGAAGTTCAGGCTCGACTCCGTGAGTTTTGAGAAGTCTACGCTCCGGTCATCCCTGACGGTGTTTTCGATGGTAAACTGCGCGTAGTAAATTATGCCCGGAACAGGCTCTTCGTGGATCTTTATCGTAAGCGTCGCGTCGCTGAATAGGTGCGAGGAAGCCCTGCATTCCACTATCGAATCATCCGCCGGCGCGGCGCCGTTCTTCCAAGCGATCTGAGCCGATTCGTCGTCGATGATATAGTTTCCGGCGTTCCTTTCCACCACCGCGTAAACTTCGGCGCCGGACATCACATAGACCCCGTCCTTCGTCCAGTCGGCGTACAGGATCATATCTCCCATGACCTGCTCGTCAAAATCGTAGGCGACGGTGCAGCCGGCGTCCTCAAACCAGCCTCCGAAGCTGTAGCTTGGGTCACTCGGAGCGAAAGGCTCATTCGCGTGGCCTCCGCGGCTGACCGTCTGCGCGGGAACGTAAGAGCCCCGCCCCTGCAGGTCAAAGGAGACGGTGTACGTCTCATCTGCCCAGTCTACCCATTTTGAAGAACTGTACAGCTCTCCGAGCAGCTGACGGTAGCTGACCTCCGCGCGGAGGAAGCAGTTCTCATCGTCGAAGGTGGGTGTATAGACCTTTGATACGGCCCCGGGGATGTATATCCAGGGCGAGCCGTCATAGTTTTCGCGCTTCTGCCAGCGGTAGCTCATGCCGTCCATCGTCATCACATTTCCTGCCGAATTCCTCGCCGTAGCGGTTATCGGCTCGCCGATGACGAAATACGCCTCTGAGGCGTGATCCTGAACGATGGAGACGCTTCCCTCGAAAGGCGCCGTCACGGGCTTGGGACATACAGCGCGCATGTCGCTGTATACCGCTCCGTCATATCCTTTCGCCGTGACTCTGGCGCGGATGTAGATGACCGAGCTGCCCGACGAGGGAGTCTGGTAAGAGGGACTGTTTTCTCCGACGATGCTGGTCCAGGTCGTCTTGTTGTCGCTCTCCTGCCACTCAAAGCTCAGATCCGACATATAGAAACCCGCGACTTCACCGGTGTATTCCAGACTCAGGAGATCGCCGTAATGCTTCGCGCCGCCGGCGATCTTTATCGTCCCGGTCAGGATAGGCGCGGGCTCGGTGTATTCCAGGATGGAGCTGTCGGTGTCTTCCGAGATATTGTTATAGCTGTTTGCTTCCGCGACGACCGTGACATAGTACTCTCCTGTGCCGTTCTCCGCGAGAAGGCTGCTGAAATCGTATTCCGCCTCAAACGCGGTCGTCTGTTCGACCTGATAAAAGCGGCTGCCGTCAAACTTCATAAGCCATACGGGATACTTCTTCGCCCCCGGGAACGGATCCCACCTGAGGGTCGTTCCCATCCAGGTCATGCCCGTGATATAACTCTTCTGGCCGGGCACGCTTACGACATTGCTTCTTGCCACTTCGCTGCTGCGCAGAAGCGGATCGTCGCTTGTCGCGTATACGGTCACATGATAAGTATTTCCCGGAATGAAATATCCGGAAAAGTCGAAGCTCACAGCGGGAGCGTCGACCGCTGTTATAACGATGGGATTGGTGCTGGTGTGGTCGGGGTACAGCTTCAGATGATAGTGATCCGCGCCGCTTACGGCTGACCAGGACGCCAGACCGTTCGCGCTAAGGGAGACATCCGGCTTATCCAGCGTCGACTTGCCTGTATGAAACACCGGCGAGTATCCTTCAGCGAGCATCAGCTCATCCTCATCGCTCGCCCACACATGGAATCTGTAATCATCGCTCGGGGCTGTCTGCAGGAAGATCTCCTCTCCGAACGAGATGCTCGTTCCCTTGACAGGCGTGGTTATGAAGCCGCTCGCCTGCCGGTAGCCGTTGTATCCCGGATCATAGACTTCCAGTACTATGCTGTAGTAATCGGTTCCCGTCACAGAGTTCCACGATATGTCTGCTTCGCATGTGGAGGGATAAAAGTCGACGTTCACAGTCATCCCCTGCAGCGCGTATGCCTCAGGCGCCGCGGGCAATAGCCCCACGGCAAGAACAAGCGCCAGCAGTATACCGATCAGCTTCCTTCTCTTCTGCTTCATTTCAGCTTCTCCTTTCTTACCGGGACCGCCGCGAAGCCGCCCGCTTTTCCGACTGACAGCAGACCGCGCCGCGGCATCATCTTTTCATCCTCTCAGCTCATCCGCAGCATCATCTCCGCGTGAGGGATCCCGTCCTCCAGGAACTCGCCGGAGATCCTTTCGAAGCCCTCGCGCTCGTAGAAGCCGAGTGCGTAGACCTGCGCCTCCAGGTATATGGCGGCCGGGCTGAAGCGCTCGCGCGCGAGGCGCACGCCCTCCTTCAGTATCCTGCTGCCCAGGCCCTCGCCGCGGCGGGTCGTGAGGACCCTTCCGATCTGCGCGCAGCCGGACTCGCCGCCGGGGACTCCCGGATATCTGAGCTCAGCCTCGCGCGAGGCGTCCTCCGGGGTCCTCGGAAATATCCTCAGATAGGCGAGTATCTCCCCGCCCTCCTCGAGGAAGACGTGGAGCGACTCCGCGTCCCTCCCGTCCACGTCCTGATAGGCGCATTGCTGCTCGACCACGAACACCTCGGAGCGCGCCTTCAGTATCGCGTAGAGCTCGTCCACGCTCAGTTCTTCGTATCTTCTGACCTTCAGTTCCATAGTCCTGCGGGCCTTCGCGGCCCTGTTCCTCTGTTAAAGCTCTATTGAAGCTGCAACAGGCCCCCGAAGGGAGCCGGCCTCTCGCAGGAGGAGTTCAGCTTCACCGCGCGGAGGCCTTCAGAAGCCTCCAGGATCCCGCTCAGCGCGTCGAGGACGTGGCAGGCGAGACTTGCGTCAGTCAGGGGCTTTCGGCCCTCAGAGAGCGCCTCAGCCATCTCCGCGGGCCCTATCCCGCGGCAGTTGTCAGAGAACTCCGAGACCTGATCCAGGACGCGGGGCTCCGTGACTTCTCCCTTGCGCGTCGCCGCCGGGAGGAAGCTCACTTCCCCGCCGAAGCGGTTCGGGTCGCCGAGGACCAGCGTCCCCTTCGTCCCGTAGATCCTGAAGTAAGCCTCGTCGCGGATCGTGTTGTCCGAGTCGATGTGCAGAGTGCCGAGGACGCCGCTCCTCATGCGCAGGGCGGCGCTGACCTGGCTCTCGTTCGGCGTATCCATGGGCTTTCCGAAGCCCAGGCTCTGCTCGTTGCTGTCGACGTGCACCGGGTAAGGAGTTCCCGCGAAGCCCGAGACCGCTTCCACCGGCCCGAGCAGGCTCACGAGCGCCGTCATGTAGTATACGGCGTAGTCGTAGAGCACCCCGCAGCCGGGCTCGCGCAGGAACGGATAGTGCGAGAGAAAGTAGTCGTTGCAGCGCGTCGAGGATATCGCGAAGGAATTAACGTCTCCGAGCAACCCGCTGTCCAGCGCCCTCCTGGCTGTCTGAAGCGAGGAGCCGAGGAAGGTGTCCGGGGCTGCGCAGAGGCAGAGGCCCTTATCCTCCGCGAGGCGCAGCAGCTCCCGCGCGGAGGCCGGGTCGTCGGTCACGGTCTTCTCTGTGTAGACGTGCTTGCCCGCCTCGAGAGCGGCCCTGATGAGCCCCTCGTGGGAGCCCACCGGCGTGAGCACGATGACGAGCTCGACGCCGGGATCCGCCAGAGTCTCAGAGACGCTGCGGGCTGTGATCCCGTACTTCGCCGCCTTCTCTGCGGCGCTCCTCATGCCGCGCGAGCTCACCGATACGAGCTCGATTTGGCCCGCGAAGCGGCCGAGAAGATTGCTTATGTAGATGCCGCTGATGGAGCCGGCGCCTATGACGCCGGCGCGCATTCTCTTCAATGCCGTCCTCCTAAAAAGTGAAGCTCTCGGGCGGCTCCGTGAAGGAGCTGAAGGTCGCCGTAGCGTCCTTGAAATAGAGGACCTGGGTGTTGTCGTCGTCGGAGCTGTACATCGCCTTGAGGCCCGGGTTGAGGTCGAGCATGGCCTGCTTGGGCTCGCGCCTGTCGTCATTTACGAGCTCTCCGCATACCCTGAGCCACTTCTTGCCGTCGAACGCGCAGATCTCGGCCTTCGGATTCGCCGCGAGCTGCTTGGAAACGTCCTTTACCTTGCCGGTCTGGATTTAGAGCTTACCCTCGAAGAGCATCGCGGTGCCGAACGGGCGCACTCTCGGCTGGTCGCCGTCCACCGTCGCGAGGTAGTAGGTACGGACCTCCTTCAGAAACTCATAAACCTTTTCGATTCCTTCCATGGTCGTATTCCTCCTCTTTCGGTATGAAATCGCTTACACCTTGATAATAAACTGAGCGGGGATTCATTGCAAGAAGCGGAGCGCATCATGCGCTAGTCAGATCCGCTTGAAAGGATGTGCTGCGGGTCCTGCCGCTCGGTATCCCCACGTCCTGCGGTGCAGGCGCTCCTCGGCCGCGGGGATGCCCCTCCTCGCGCCACCCG
>JAEENW010000043.1 GCA_016283945.1 Bacillota bacterium | reverse complement strand
CATTCTGAGCCCCGGAGTACCCCCCGAGATCGCCCCTGTGGAGAAGGCGAGGGCGGAGGGCTCCGTCATCTCCGGCGAGCTGCAGCTGGCCTACGAGCACGCGAAGGGGCACTTCCTCGCCATAACCGGGACCAACGGCAAGACCACTACCACGGCTCTGCTCGGAGAGATGGAGAAGGCCGCCGGAAGGAAGACCGAGGTGGTAGGAAACATCGGCCTCCCCGTGACCTCGGTCGCGGAGGCGTCGGACGAGGGCACCTGGATGGTCACGGAGGTCTCAAGCTTCCAGCTGCAGACGACGAGCAGCTTCAGGCCCGAGATCTCGGCGATACTGAACATCACGCCCGACCACATGGACAGGCATCACGACATGAAGGAGTACGCGAGGGTCAAGCATCTGGTGCACGCGAACCAGGGAAAGGACGGCTATTTCGTCTTCAACGCGGACGATCCCGAGACCCTGAAGAGCGTAGAGGCGATGGATATCGTCCCGCAGCTCGTCCCGTTCTCCCACAGCAAGACTGCGGAGGAACTCGACAGGATCTCCCGCGGGTCGCGCTGCTACGCCTGTGTTATCGACGGAAATATATTTATTGTAAACCACGCGAACGCGAGCTTCATCTGCTCGAAGGACTCGGTCAGGATACCCGGAACGCACAATCTGGAGAACGCTCTGGCGGCTTCGGCCATGGCTTACTTCTCCGGCGTCGGCGCCGTCACCATCGCCAAGGTCCTCAGGGAGTTCCCGGGCGTGGAGCACAGGATAGAGTTCATCAGGGAATACAAGGGCGTCCGCTATGTGAACGATTCCAAGGGCACCAACCCCGACTCGACCATCAAGGCCATCGAGGCGACCAAGGCGCCCATACTGCTCATAGCGGGAGGCTACGACAAGGGCTCGAGCTTCGACGAGCTCATGGCTCACTTCGACGGAAAGGTGCAGTACCTGCTGCTCCTCGGCGTCACGGCTCCCAAGGTCAAGGCGGCCGCTCTCGCCGCGGGCTTCCCGGCGGACAGGATAGTGGACTGCAGAGACCTCGGCGAGTGCGTCGAGAAGGGCTGCGAGCTGGCTGAGCCGGGCGCGACCGTACTGCTCTCGCCCGCCTGCGCGAGCTGGGATATGTACAAGAGCTACGAGGAGAGGGGCGAGCACTTCAGAAAGCTCGCCGAGAGCCTCGGCAGATAAAGCTCGCCGGGAGCCCCGGCAAATAGAGAACGCGAACAGGGAACGGAGACTATGGCAGATCTCATCGAAAAGAAGAACAGGAGCAGGGCGGATTTCAGCGTGACAGTGCTCACCCTGATACTGTCCCTTTTCGGCGTGGCCATGGTGCTCAGCGCGAGCTACTATCAGTCGCTCAGCAAGTTCGGCAACTTCTACCACTACGCCAAGGACGACGTGATGTGGATGGTGATAGGCTTCGCTGTGTTCATCTTCTGCAGCCTGCTCAACTACCGCGTCTACAGGGTCTTCGCCGTGCCCATCATGGCGGTGGGCCTCGTGCTCCTGCTGCTGATCTTCACGCCCATGGGCATCACGCTCAACAACGCGACCCGCTGGCTGGACTTCAAGTTCTTCACGGTCATGCCGGGCGAGATCGCCAAGACCTGCATCATATTCTTCATCGCCTGGTACTACTCCGTCGATCCCGAGAGGGCAAAAAAGCTCAAGGGCAATCTGCCCGTGCTCGCGGTCGCGGGACTCTGCTTCTTCCTGATCTACAGGCAGCCCAACCTCTCGACTGCCGGAACGGTCCTGCTCATAGCCGTGGGCATGATGTTCCTCGCGGGCTTTCCGATCAGGTACATCATCCTGCTCGCTATAGCCGGGGTCGGGGCGTTCGCGCTCATAATCATGCTCCCCTCGGGCCGCTACATGCTCCAGAGGGTGCTCTCCTTCACCGATCCCTTCGCGGATCCCCTCGGCGACGGCTATCAGGTCGTGCAGGGGCTGCTCGCGCTCGGCTCGGGAGGCTTCCTCGGGCTGGGCCCGGCGCAGAGCATACAGAAGACGCTCTACCTGCCGGAGCCTCAGAACGACTTCATCATCGCGATAATAGGCGAGGAGCTCGGCTTCGTCGGGGTCGTCGCCATGCTCGCGGTCTTCCTGGCGCTGATCTACCGCTGCATCAAGATAGCGGTGGCCTGCGACGATTACTTCGGAATGCTCCTTGCGGGTGGGATCTCGTTGCATCTCGCCCTGCAGGTGATACTCAACGTGGCGGTAGTCTCCGCGTCGTTCTTCCCGACCGGCGTGACCCTGCCGTTCGTCAGCCTCGGCGGAAATGCTACTGTACTTTTCCTCGCCGAGATGGGTATAATAGTCAACATATCAAAACACGGGACCGCGGACATCGAGGACCCGGAAAGCGAGAACGCATGAGAGTGCTGCTGAGCTGCGGGGGCACGGGCGGACACATCTACCCGGCGATCTCCATAGCCGACAAGATAAAAGAGCATCATCCCGAGGCTGAGATCCTCTTCATAGGGACCAGGAGCGGGATGGAGAACAGGCTCGTCCCGGCGGCGGGATACGAGATCCGCGGCATCGACGCGTCGGGCTTCGACAGGCACAGCCTGCTCGGAAACGTCAAGACGGTCGAGAACCTCATCAAGGGCGGCAGGGAAGCCGCGCGGATCATCTCGGAATTCGCTCCCGACATCGCCATAGGGACCGGCGGCTACGTCACGGGCAGCGTCATGCTGCGCGCCCACAGATACGGAGCCCGCTGCTACATACACGAACAGAACGCCGTCCCGGGGGTCACGAACAAGCTGCTCGAGCCCTACGTGGACAGGATATTCATAAGCTTCGAACAGTCGGCCTCGGAGTTCAGACACCCAGAGAAGACCGTGCTCACCGGAAACCCGGTTCGCGCCGCCTTCAGCTCCCTCGACAGGGAGGCCTGCAGGGCGAAGATAGGCGCCTCAGAAGGCGAGGCGGTGCTGCTGCTCTTCGGCGGGAGCCTGGGAGCGGGTATACTCAACGAGGCCGCGCTCGACCTCATACCGAACATGCCGGAGAAGGGCCTCCGCTTCATATTCGTCACCGGAAGGCGCTACTACGGCGAGATAATGGAGAGGCTGGAGGAGACCGATATCCCCGCCTCCGTGACCGTGATGGACTACGCCGACGACATGCCGAGCCTCATGGCCGCGGCTGACATAGTCGTCAGCAGGGCGGGAGCCATTGCCGTGTCCGAGATACTGGTCTCGGGCAAGGCCTCCGTGCTCGTGCCCTCGCCGAACGTCACGAACGACCACCAGTACAAGAACGCGAAGGCCGTGGCGGACGAGGGGGCGGCGCTGCTGCTCCGCGACGCCGAGCTCGAGGAGGATCCCTCGCTCCTTAGAAGGAGGGTCACCGAGCTGCTCGGGAAGCCCGGAGCGCTCGAAGAGATGAGAAGGAACGCGTCCCGCATAGCCAAGCCGGACGCCGCCGAGAAGATATATCAAGGTCTGGAGATCTGAGATGCCTGAGCTTAACGGATCCTACGGGGAGAGCTTCGAAGAGCCCGAGGAGCTTGAAGAGCCCGAAGAGCTTTACGAGGAGCCCCCGAAACCGAAGAAGAAGAGGCGCAGGAGGAGGAAGAAACGCCCCCTGCTGACGCTGCTCGTGATCGCGCTGCTGGGCGCGGGAGTTTGGTATACCCTTCATTCCCAGCTCTTCACGGTCACCAAGATCGACGTCAGGGGCAACCGGTTCTACACCAAGTCGCAGGTCATAGAGCTCTCCGGCATACGCACGGGCTTCAACCTCTTCGAGTTCGAGAGCCGCCCTGCGCGCGACGCGATACTCGCCGACCCCTACATCAAGTACTGCAAGTTCGAGAGGGTGCTCCCGGACACCGTCAGGATCACCGTGGAGGAGAGGGCGGAGTACGCCGCCGTGCCCTACGGCGAGCAGTTCGTTCTGCTGGACGAGGACGGGCTGGTCCTGAGGATATCGGATTCGGAGCCCGCGCTGCCGCTGCTGATGGGCATGTCGATCATCGAGATGACGCCCGGCCTGCCGCTGCAGATCGAGCAGTCCTACCTGCTCCCGGGAACTCTCGAGCTGATCTCGATAATGGACGATAACGACCTCTATTTCAAGAAGATCTACTTCTCGACCGTCATAATCAGGGCGTACATCTACGACAACTACTACTTCGAGGGAACGCCGGCGAACATCATCGCCAACATGCAGGGCATAAGGCAGCTCCTCGAGGAGCATTACAAGCAGGGCATAACCCGCGGAGTCATCAAGGTCGGAAACAACAATTATTTGGCCTTCAGCCCTCAAATCGATTAAAAAATATGTTCATCTGAGCCTCCTGTATGCTAAAATGTACTCAATATGTACGCACGCAGAACAGGAGGCCTTAATATGCCCAATACTTTCTCAATAGTACAACCCGAAGACACTCCCGCCAACATCAAGGTCATAGGAATAGGCGGAGGCGGATGCAACGCCGTCAACCGCATGATCGACTCCAAGATGCACGGGGTCAGCTTTGTCGCGGTGAATACAGATAAGCAGGCTCTGAACAGGTCCAAGGCTGAGACCAAGCTCGCCATAGGTGAGAAGCTCACGGGCGGTCTGGGCGCGGGCGGCAACCCCGAGGTCGGACAGAAGTCCGCCGAGGAGTCGCTCGAGGAGCTCAACAAGATAATCGCCGGCAGCGACATGGTGTTCATCACCGCCGGCATGGGCGGCGGCACCGGCACCGGCGCGGCTCCCATCATCGCCAAGGCGGCCAGGATGAGCGGAGCGCTCACCGTGGGCGTCGTCACCAAGCCCTTCACCTTCGAGGGAAAGAAGAGAAAAGAGCACGCCGAGCTCGGCATCAAGTTCCTCAAGAACTACGTGGACTCCCTGGTGGTCGTTCCCAACGACAAGCTCCTCGCTATGTCCGCTCCCGATACCACGATGATGCAGGCCTTCAACATGGCCGACGAGGTCCTCAAGGACGGCGTCGACGGCATCTCCAGCCTGATCACCGACGCCGGCCTCATCAACCTCGACTTCGCCGACGTCAAGACCGTAATGAGCGGCCGCGGCATCGCGCACATCGGAGTAGGCAAGGGCTCCGGAGAGAACCGCGTCAAGGACGCCATCAAGAGCGCCGTCGAGAGCCCGCTGCTCGAGACCAGCATCGACGGAGCCAAGGCCGTGCTGCTCAACATCACCGGCGGAGACAACCTGGGCATCCAGGAGGTCAACGAGGCCGCTGACTTCATCTATCAGGCCGCGGATCCCGAGGCCAACATCATACTCGGTACCTCCATCAAGCCCGACATGGCGGACAGCATCATAGTCACCGTCATCGCGACCGGCTTCGAGGAGGACCTCGGCAAAACCAAGAGCGCGGAGGGCGCCGCCCCGGACAACTTCGTCCAGCCGGCCCCCGCGGATCCGACCCTCGGCAACTTCGTTGAGCAGAACACGAAGACCCAGGTGGAGCTGGAGGTGGATCCCGAGGATGTCGGAGGCTACAACAGCCTGGTCGACTTCCCAATCCCGGACTTCCTCAAGGACGGCAAGAAGGATCTCAAGCTCTAGAACACAGCAGGCAAGCGGAAGCCGGTGCTAGCACCGGCTTCGTTTCATAATACATGAAGGAGATCAGCTCTAAGGACAACCGCATATTCAAACAGGCGGCGTCTCTGCAGGACAAAAAGCACAGAGACGCTCTTGGAATGTACTTGATCGAGGGGCCGAGCTTCATCAGGGACGCCGTCAGATACGGCGGAAGGCTGCGGTTCATCTTTATAAGGGCCGGAAGCGCCGAAGCCCTCTCGGATCTTGAGGATCTGAGCGAGGCGTCGGGCGGTCCGGCCGTATACAGCCTGACGGACGAGCTGTTCTCGAGGCTGAGCTCCACGGAGCACAGCAGGGGAGCGGTCGCCGCGGCCGAAAAGCGCGTCATGAGCGCGGACGGGTTCTTCGCGGCGGGGGAAGCCGCGGGGGAAGCCTCCGGCGCTTCCGGAGCCTGCGCCCCGAGGGGCAACGTGCTGGTCCTTGACCGCATCCAGGACCCCGGCAACCTCGGCACCATGATAAGGACGGCCGAGGCCATGGGCTTTTCGGGCGTGATGCTCATCAAGGGCTGCGCCGATCCCTACGCCCCCAAGACGGTGAGGGCCTGCGCGGGCAGCATACTGCGGATGCCTCTCTTCTTCGCGGAGAGCGGGGCGGAGGCGGCGGAGCTGCTCAGATCCCGCGGCAAGCGCCTCTACGCCGCGCGCATGGACGGCGAGACAGCCTGCATGGACGCGGATCTTAGGGAGAACGCGGCCGTCATCATAGGCAACGAGGGCAGCGGAGTCTCGGAGGAGCTCTATAGGGCTTCCGAAGGGCTCATGATCCCCATGGCGGGCAGCATAGAGTCCCTGAACGCGGGGCTCGCCGCCGGAATGATAATGTACGAGTCGCTCAGGCAGTCCCTGAGCGGGAAATAAAAAGCAAAGGATCACTCGATAGATGGATAACATGAAAGACAGACTGAAGGCGCTTCTCGAGCAGTCCCTGAGGTCCCTGGAAGAGACGGGGAGCCTCGAGGACGCGGAGGCGCTGAGGATAAAGATACTCGGCAAGAAGGGCGAGCTCACCGAGATGCTCAAGTCCATGAAGGACCTTCTCCCTGAGGAGAGGAAGGAATTCGGACAGGCAGCCAACGAGGCCAAGGCCCGCATCGAGGCGGGAGTCGCCGAGGCCAAGGCCAGGCTCGAGGAGGCCAGAAAGAAGGCCCGCTTCCTCGCCGAGACCATAGACGTCACCGAGCCGGGAAGGGAGAGCCTCCCCGGGTTCAAGCACCTCGTCACCGCGACCATAGACGAGACCATTGAGTTCTTCAGCTCCATGGGCTACGTCATCGCCGAGGGTCCCGAGATCGACACCGTCCACAACAACTTCGACGCGCTCAACGCGGGCCCGAACCATCCCTCCAGGGATATGACGGACACCTTCTACATCAACGACAGCGTCCTCCTCAGGACTCAGACCTCCGACGTGCAGGCAAGGATCATCGCGACCCAGCAGCCGCCGATCAGGCTGATCTCCCCGGGAAGGGTATTCCGCTGCGACACTCCCGACGCGACCCACTCCCCGATGTTCCACCAGATCGAGGGTCTCGTCGTCGACGAGGGCATCACCATGGCCGACCTCAAGGGCGTGCTCGACAGGTACGCGAAGTTCCTCTTCGGAAGCTCGCTGGGGACCAAGTTCCGCCCGCACCACTTCCCGTTCACCGAGCCCAGCGCCGAGATGGACGTCGAGTGCTTCAAGTGCGGAGGCAAGGGCTGCAACGTCTGCAAGGGCTCCGGCTGGATCGAGATCCTCGGCTGCGGGATGGTTCACCCGAACGTCCTCAGAGAGGGCGGCATCGATACCGAGAGGTACACGGGCTTCGCCTTCGGCATAGGCGTCGAGAGGATCGCCATGCTCAGATACGGAATCGACGACATGAGGCTGCTGTACGAGAACGACATCCGTTTCATCAGCCAGTTCAAATAAGGAGGCGGAAGAGATGATCGTACCCGTCAAGTGGCTTAGAGAATACACAGACATCAACGTTCCCGTAAACGAATGGGTCGACGGCATGGTCCTCAGCGGGACCAACCTCGAGTCCGTCGAGTGGTACGGGAAGGATATAAGCGGCGTAGTGGTAGGCCGCATAGAAAAGATCGAGAGGCACCCGAACGCGGAGAAGCTCGTGGTCTGCCAGGTCGAGGTCGGGCAGGACGCTCCCGTGCAGATCGTGACCGGAGCGACGAATATGAAGGAGGGCGACAAGGTCGCCGTGGCGCTCGACGGAGCGCACATCCCCGGCCCCCTGCACGGCAAGCCCAGGACTCCCGGCGGCGAGACCATCCGCGCCGGAGAGCTCAGGGGAGTCGTCT
>JAEENW010000042.1 GCA_016283945.1 Bacillota bacterium | reverse complement strand
GGAGGATCCTCCGCACGAGATACTGCATGACGGTATTCCCAAGCTGATGGGTATATTGATGTCAGTGCTGAGGTGGTCTATGTATTTCTTCTCGCGGCCGAGGACATCATATACTTGTGAAACGGTGCTCATGAAGGGACTGCACAGAGACTGGCTTCCGCCGGGGCGGTTTCCTACCTCAATGAACTCGACAGACAGGCGCGCGTTAATGTCGTAAGTCCGGCCGGTCATGTTTTTGTTCCACAGGCGTTCCTCGGTCCAACGTTCATTTTCGTCTCGTACGGCCTTGTTGACCGCATCTACTATCTTGTCGTGGATCTCTTTAAGAGTGTAGTTTTCGTCGGAGCGCATGTCGATAAGCATGGAGCACTCATATGCTATAGAGTTGACTGATGTGCCTCCACTGACGACTCCGACGGAGAAGGTCGTCTTTGGCAGCTCAGGCGTCCGAAGCTCGGAGATATAGCTTATTGCCCTGCCCATTGCGTGGATGGGATTGACTAAGCCGTAATCTCCATAGGAGTGTCCACCGGGGCCGCGGAAGATCACCTTGTAGCGTATGCTCCCGGTTGCGCCATAAATAAGGCCTTTCCCGGCTCCGTCAAGTGAGAAGCAGGCATCTACGCTGTCAGCGTGCTGACTGAAGAAATGTCTCATTCCGTAGAGATCTCCGAGGCCTTCCTCTCCCACGTTTGCTCCTATTATGAGAGTGCCCTTGGGATGGATGCCGCAGCGCTTGAATGTCCTCATCAAGGAAAGTATCTCAGCGCAGCCGCGAGTATCGTCGCATATTCCGGGACAGACTATGCGGGTGCCCTCGAATCGGGGTTCAAGCGGGGTGTCTAGCGGAAAAACGGTATCAAGATGAGCTGAAATGAATACAGTCGGCGCATCGGGATCCGTACCCCGGATAACAGCGTATGTGTTATGGACTTCATCTGTAAGCATCTCATATCCTTCAGCCTCGGCCATCTCGCGGAAGCGGGCTGATTTTGCCTGCTCGTGCCGGCTGAACGCGGGGATCTTCACCAGCTCGAGTTGCTGATCCAGAGTATGAGCAGCATCTTTTTCTATGAATGCCGCTGCCTTCCTGTAGAGATCGCTTGCGATTATAGCTTCAATGTCTTTTCTTAGTTTTTCCTGCATTTGTCGGCCTCCTGTGATCCATTTTATTAAATACATTTTATTCCCCAGCCATCCTGAGTTAAAATGCAATAAAGACATCTAACACCATGCTCTGCGCGTATGGACATGGATCGGACGAGGAGAAGAACATGAGACTTGAACAGCTTTCACAGATCATAGAGATCGCCGATACCGGCTCGTTCAGCGAGGCCGCAAGACGCCTGTTCATATCACAGCCCAGCCTCAGCCGCTCCGTCAAGCAGTTTGAGGAGGAGCTGGGCTATGAGCTCTTTGAGAGGACGCGAAGCGGAGTCGTGCTGACTGAACGGGGTAAGCTCGTGCTTGAAAGGGCGCGTACCGTTGAACGCGAGTGCCAGCATCTGACAGATGAGCTCATCACCGGCGAGTCTCCGGCCAGGCCGACCCTCAGGACCGCTTCGCTCTACTGCAGAGTTACGTCGCGGCTTCCGTTCCCGATCACGAGATATGACGGACAGCCGGTCATGCTGCATTATCACAACTCCACGAGTCTCGATGAGATCATAGGGCTTATATCAACGCTGCAGGTGGATTATGCGACGATCTGTGTGCTCTCGCCTTTCATAAAGGAGATGAAGATCAGGCTGAAGAATCTCGATATCGAGTATCACGAAGTATCGCGTTCCGCAATCTATGCCGCGGTCGGGCCTGCCAGCCCTCTTTATGGAGCCGAAAAGACGTCGCGCGCCGAGATCCTCGGACAAACAGTGATATGCTTTGCAGATTACAGCGGTGATTTGATGTGCAACTTCGCGGAGGCTCTGGGAATCGCGGCTCAAGCGCGTGGATTGATCAAGACCAACAACCCAAAGATCTTTTACCAGGCTATACACGAAACGTCGGCGCTTGGACTCATTGCTGTGCCTCCCGAGATCTTTCCTGAGATGTGCGAATACAGTGATATCCGTCTAATACCCATCGAGGACTCAGAGATCTACGCGGAGTACGCATGGATCAAGCTCCGCAGGGTCGAGCTCGGGAAGTTCGTGATTGAGGAGACCGCGAGCAGAGAGAGCGTGTTCTAGAGTCTGTGTGAGGAAGGCTTCAGCATGGAAGAAAACAAATCGAGTTTTAAAATCGCGCAGGATGGAGCGGATGCCTTTGCGCGCTCTTCGAAGCTGGGGATCTACATTCACGTCCCTTACTGTGTGCGCAAGTGCAGGTACTGCGATTTCGTGTCGTTTCCGATGGGGGACGGCGAGCTGGCAGGCTGCGCCGGCGGAAGCGCGCCATACCGCGGCGCCGGAGCGGGGAAAGCGTGGGCATCGTGCCCGGCGGGGAGCCCTGAGGATTACTTCGCGCGGCTCGGACAGCAGATCGATGAGGCCGGAAGGCTCTATTCGGAGCGCTTTTCGATAGGGAGCGTCTTCTTCGGAGGCGGGACTCCGAGCGCGGTGGATCCATCGCTCGTTTGCGGGGCGCTCGCGCGGCTGAAGGACGCGTTTGACTTCGAGGAGGGCGCGGAGATCAGCCTAGAGGCTAATCCGGGAACGGTGAGCGCGGAGTCGCTCGCGGCTTACCGGGCAGCCGGCTTCAACAGGATAAGCCTGGGCGTCCAGAGCTTCGACGACCGCGTTCTCGGGATCATGGGCAGGATACACAGCTCAGCCGAGGCGGAGGAGGCGGTCAGACTCGCGCGGGAGAGCTTTCCAAACGTCAACGTCGACCTGATGATGGGAGTTCCGGGGCAAACGCTGCGCTCCTGGGAGGACAGCCTGAGGAGGGCGATAGAGCTCGGCGTTCAGCACATCTCGTTCTACAGCCTGCAGCTCGAGGAGGGCACGCCGTTCTTCGAGGATTACCGCGCGGGAAGGCTCGAGCTTCCGGACTGGGAGGAGAACCGGGCGATGTACCGCCGCGCGCTGGAGATGCTGAAGGACGGGGGATACCGCCACTACGAGGTCTCGAACGCGGCCAGGCCCGGCTTCGAATGCGCCCACAACCTGCGCTACTGGACGATGGAGCCCTATCTGGGGCTCGGCATGGCGGCGCACTCCTTCATCGACGGCGTGAGGTTCTCGGAGAGCGTCAGGCCGGACGGGGCTGCCCCGGACGTCTCTGAGCTCAAGGGCGATTTCGTCTTCACGCAGCTGAGGCTGATCGACGGGCTGGACACGGAGCTGTATCGGCGGTTGTTCGGATGTGCCTTCGAGCAGGACTTCGGAGAGGCTCTGGACGAGCTGATCGCGGAGGGCATGCTGCGCAGAAGCGGGCTGGACTGCGAGAGGATAGCCTTTACGGCCGAGGGGCTCGACAGGACCAATCCCGTCATGGAGAGGCTGCTGGAGGAGCTGTAGCAGGAGTTTTATAAATACCATGGCCCCGCGCGCTGCGCGGGGTCTTTTGCTGAACTGGCTCCGCCTGAGGCGGAGCTGTTTTGCTGCCAATAAATGTAAAATAATGGTTGAAATGGAGACGGCGCCCTGATATACTGTTGCCAGAAAATGGAAACGGAGGATTGGATGCGGGGTTTCAGGATCAGAAAAAAGACGCTGATAGGAGCGCTTTTGATGCTGCTCAGCCTGGCCGGCGTGTTCTACTGGGAATCCGCCGGCAGGGAGAGGGCGCTTATGGTCAGGGTCGCGGCGCTGTCCGCGGAGCTTAAGGCCGGCGAGACTCTGTCGCCTTCGGATATCGCTGAGCTCAGCGTCCCGCCCGAGGCCGCTGTAGCCGGCGCTCTGAGCCCGGACGACGCGGCCCGGCTCTCCGGGCTGAAAGCTGTGCGCGACATGAGCGCGGGCGAGCAGATCAGGGACGACATGTTCGCCGCGGACGTCAGGCTGCTCGGACCGGGGCAGAGCATATATTCCATCCCGGCTGCGTGGATATACTCGAGACCCGCGTCGCTGTGCGCGGGGGACGAGCTGAGCTTCTTTACGCTCGAGGGTCTGGAGCTCGGGAGCTTCAAAGCGGCTTACCTCAGGGGAAGCTCCGAGCAGGCGCTGAACGAGCCGAGGCGGGGCGAGAACCTGCTCAGCCGCGTCTCCGACGGCATCATAGAAAACATCGAGATCGTCTGCACTAAGGATGATTTCTTCAGGATACTCGCGGGGACAGAGGCTCACGAAGCCGCTCTCGTCGCGGGAGGAAGCTACGTGAGCGCGGATCTCAGGCGCTGCCTCGTGATCTGCGTTGCCGCTGACGAAATCGGAGGTGAGCCATGAGCCGCGTCGTGAGCTTTCACGGGGGCTGCCACGGCGCCGGGACCAGCATGCTGGCTGTCTGCGCCGCGGAGCACATAGCCTCGTCCTTCGCGGGCATCAGGGTACTGATCATATTCGCCCAGAGCCCGGGAAGCCCCGAGTACGTCAGGGGCGGTCTCGCGCTGAGGAGCATAGCCCCGCACATACTCAAGCGGAACCCCGACGTCGACGAGATCGTCGAGCGGTCGAAGATAAGCGCGGGCTTTCACGCCATCGGAGCGGGAGAGGGGCCGGCGGACTTCTCGGACATGCACCCGGACGACGGGAGCTTTCTCGCGGAGGCGCTCTCGCCGCGCTTCGACCTCATAGTCTGCGACTGCGGCTGCGAGCCCGACAGAGGACTGTCGCTCGGGCTGATGTTCGCGGCGGACGACAGAATCTCGGTAGCGCTTCAGCGCGAGAGCTGCCTGAGGCGCATGGAGCAGTTCAGCCCGGTCTACGCCAGGCTCGGGATTTCCGCGGATGTGCTGGCGGTGAACCGCTTCGGAAGCGGGGCAGCTTACACTCCGGGCTACATGGCGAGAAGGCTCGCCGCCGGAGACGCGGACATACTGACGGTGAGGGAATCGTCGGCAGCGTCCTCTGCCGAGGCCGAGCAGCTCCCGCTGCTGCGCTTCAGGGACGGGGGCTTCCGCAAGGACATAGCCCTGCTCTGCGGAAGGATAGCGGAAAGGTTATGAGCGGCTTCGACTTCGACGCCTACCTGAAGAGCGGCGGCAGGGCGCCCGGAAGGGCGGCGGCCGGAGAGGATGAGCTCGGCGAGTTCTACCGCCTCTGCGGCCGGGTTAGCGACGTTTTTTTCTCGGACTGGGAGAGCCGCGACAGCGCGGTCTCGGTGCTCGAGCTGCAGAAGCGCGCGATCATAGGCTACGAAAAGGAAAAGAACTTCTTCAAGGAGAGGATACTTCAGATAGTCAGGGAGGAGGGCAGCGAGGGCGTTCCCTTCCCGCCCTGGTACGCGAGCCTGGAGGACGCGGTCTATCACGAGAACTGGGGCCTCGCGGGCATAGCGGAGTGGTTCACCGAGGGCTACGCCCAGAGCAGCTCGGCCAAGATCGTCGGGGAGAACATCTTCTTCCTCGAGGAGGGGCGCATGGTCAGAAAGCCGCAGCGCATATCGGCCTCGCGCAAGGAGCGGCTCATAAGGGCGTTCCTGCTCCTCACCCCCGAGGCGAGGATGGACAGGAGCTACTACGAGACCTACCTTCTCGACGGGACGAGGGTCACGGTGTTCGCCGAGCCCATGGCCAAGAGCGGCCGCTCGGCGGTCATATTCAGGCGCTACGTGGTGCCGAGCCTCAGCTTCGAGGAGCAGGCCCGGCGCGGGACCATACCCTTCGAGGCCATACCGCTGCTTAAGAGCATGGTTCGCGTAGGCTTCAACGTGGTCTTCATGGGCGCGGTCAGGACTGCGAAGACGACCTTCCTCAGCACCTGGCAGAGCTACGAGGATCCGAGCCTCGAGGGCGTG
>JAEENW010000041.1 GCA_016283945.1 Bacillota bacterium | reverse complement strand
TCGGACGTCAGGGCGAGCCTTACACTCCCTGGGACGGCGAGGAAAAGAAGATCATGAACCAGGTAGTTACCTGGGAGCCCAGAAGACCTCGCAGAATGGGCGTCTACGGAATCTATGACGCACCGCGCGATGTCATAAAGGCCATCCCCGGCGTTACTCTGGTAGAGATGGAACGTATCCGCGAGTACTCGCTCTGCTGCGGCGCAGGAGCCAACGTCCAGATCACCAATCCGGAAATGTCTCAGGCCACGGCAAACGAGCGCGTTACCGAAGCCAATTCTACCGGCGCCGATGCTCTCGTTACCGCCTGCCCGTGGTGCGAGGCCAACTTCAAGAACGCAGTGGACGAGAACGGTAAGAAGATCGAAGTCATCGACATTATCGACCTCGTAGCCCGCGCACTGTAAGGAGGTAAAACAATGGCATTCAATCAGGACGCTTATAAAGAATTAGAGCTGGTCGTAGGAAAGAATAACGTCTCCCAGGACATAGCGATGCGCGAGTCCTACAGAGTTATCAATTCCCAGTCCTCCGCTCACTTCGGACCTTACGATGTCAAGTCCCCGATGCCCGGCGCGGTCATCATGCCCGGCTGCACCGAGGAAGTTCAGGCCATCGTTAAGATCTGCAACAAATACAACATCCCCTTCAAGGCCGCTACCACCTTCTGGTCCGTAATGGGTTACATCGGCGACGACGACTCCCTCCAGATCGACATGAAGCGCATGAAGAAGATGGAGTTCCACGAAAGAGATCAGTACGTTGTAGTTGAGCCCTACGCCATCGGCGCTGTAGTACAGGTCGAGGCCATGAAGAGAGGCTTCAACGTCAACATGGCCGGTGTCGGCTGCTCCAGCTCCACCCTCGCAGGTGCCTCCAGCTGGGTCGCTTTCGGTCCGTCCTCCTGCTTCATGGGCGTTGCCTCCGAAAACTTCCTCGCTGTCGAGTGGGTCCTGCCTAACGGCGACCTCCTCCGCACTGGTACTCTCGGATCCGGCGGCGACTGGTTCTGCGGCGAAGGCCCCGGCCCCTCCGTCAGAGCTATCCTCCGCGGCGCTCAGGGTACTGCAGGCTCCTTCGGCGTCTGCACGAGACTTGCAGTCCGTCTGCATCCGTGGCCCGGCCCGACCTGCCTGCCGACCTACGGCACCGTTCCCGCTTACAAACTCGTTCCCACGTGGAACCTCAAGACCTATACTCTCAACTTCCCTGACTGGGACGGCTATGCAAACACCATCAACTTCCTCTCCCAGAACCAGGATATCGCCTACCTCGGCCACAGACAGTACAACATGTGGGGCCGCTACATCAAGCTCGCCATGATCAAGCTCCTGATCGAGCCCGGCGGACAGCTTGCTGACCTGCCCAAATACATGGCCGACCCGTTCATCAAGGAACAGACCGAGAAATGCCGCATAGACCTTCAGGTCGTCATCGTCGGTATGACCAAGCGCGACCTGGAGTGGAAAGAGAAAGCCATCGACGAGATCCTCCGCCGTGTCGGCGGCTGGAAGAACGAGTTCATGCTCCAGCCTGAAGTCCACGACTGGGTACTTCTCTATCTCCTCCGTCTCGGCCACAAGAACCTCAACTACACTCTCTGCTCCTCTTACGAAGGTTCCGGCGGTCTGTCCAACAACGTATTCGTCACCTCCAAGGTCATGGAAGAGTATCACGAGCTGCGTGAAGAGTTCGACAAGACCCACAATGGTCTTGCTGCTACCGGCGGCGACTCCGAGATGGGCGCTCTGTCCACCCTCGGCGGCGGCGGTATCACCGGCTATGAGTTCTTCCAGTGGTTCGACCGTCATGACCGTCAGAGCATCAAGGACTGCTGCGACTTCATCCAGAACTACAGCCAGAAGCTCTGCGACAAGTACGGTTTCGGCGCAGATATGGGCAACTGGAACATGACCGCGCGTCATCCTGACACCGGTTACTACTACACCCAGGACGAGCAGAACGCAATGTTCGTCAACTCGCCTCAGCCCGGCCTCCAGATCTATCAGTATCTGGTAAAGAAGGCCTTCAACCCGCTGGATCTCTGCGGCAGCTACTACCGCACCCTGGATCCGGAATACTGGGAAGCCAACCACAAATAAGCATAACCGGTCTCCCCGCTCCCGTCCTGCCGGCCGGGAGCGGGGATAAACCCGTTGAACGGCTTTGTGCTGCCGAAGCTCACGAGCACTGCAGGAATACGCTTCCTGCCCTGCGGCAGTGCCGTATCTGCGGGCTTCCCCAAGGACATCGCAATATACGACGCATTTGGGGAAGCTCGTAAATGCGACTTAAAGCTTCGAAGCAGTTGTTCCCTTTTTGCTGATACCGGAAGTCAGCACACAAAACAGTTAATAACAATTTGAAAGGAGCAAATACAAATGTACTCACCCGAATATTCTCCCCTGCCCGCAAAGGAATATGTTGCTGGCCTTATCGAGCGCTCCAGAGCTGCTCAGAAAGTGATCGCCGAATACACGCAGGAGCAGGTCGACCTTCTCTGCGAAGCAATGGCATATGAGATCACCAGAGAAGAGAACGTACAGAGACTCGGCAAACTCGCTGCAGAAGAGTCCAAGCTCGGCAACTACGAGTCCAAGTGCGGCAAGCTCCGCAAGAAGATCAGAGGCGTTTGGAGAGACATCCAGCACGTCCAGTCCATGGGCATCATTGAGACCGACACCGAGAAGGGCATCGTAAAGTTCGTAAAGCCCGTCGGCGTCATCGGCGGTATCGTTCCCTGCACCAACCCCGAGGCTACTCCGGTCATCAAGTCCCTCAACGCCATCAAGACCCGCAACTCCATCATCTTCAGCCCGCATCCGCGTACGAAGCAGACCAACTATGAGATCTGCGAGTGCCTCCGCGGCGTTCTGAAGAGATACGGCGCTCCTGAAGATCTTATCATCTCCATCCCCAGCCCGCGTATGGAAGACTCCACCGAGCTCATGGCTCAGTGCGACCTCGTTATGGCGACCGGCGGCGGCGGACTTGTCAAGGCTGCTTACTCCTCCGGTACCCCGGCATACGGCGTCGGCGCCGGCAACGCTGTTGTCTGCGTAGATGACACTGCTGATCTCGACAAGGCTGCCGAGCTCATCCGCATCTCCAAGATATTCGACTGGGCTACTTCCTGCTCTTCCGATAACTCCCTCGTCGTTCAGAGCGACATCTACGACGAGTTCCTGCCGAAGCTCGTTAAAGAGGGCGGCTACCTCTGCACCGCAGAAGAGACCAAGGCTCTCGAGGCCATGATGTTCCCGGGCGGCAAGTTCAACACCAAGGTGTCCGCTCAGACCGCTCAGACCATCGGCGAGATGGCCGGCATCAAGATCCCCGAAGACAGGACCTTCATCATCTGCGAATATGACGGTTTCGGACTTGCTGAGCACCCGCTGTCCAACGAGAAGCTCTCCGTCGTTCTCGCTGTCTACAAGAGAGACACCCTCGACGAGATGATCGAGTGCGTCAACAACATTCACGAAGTCTGCGGCAAGGGCCACAGCTGCGGCATCCACACCACCAGCCGTGAGAACGCTCTCAAGCTCGCTGAGAAGACCTTCACCTCCAGAGTCATGGTCAACCAGGCTACCAGCCAGGCCAACAGCGGTAACTGGAACAACGGCATGCCGTTCACCCTCTCCCTTGGCTGCGGCACCTGGGGCGGCAACAGCGCTTCTGAGAACATCACCTACAAGCACTTCCTCAACACCACATGGGTCTCCTTCCCGATCGAAGAAGTCGTTCCCGACGATAAGGACCTCTTCCCGCACATGGGCAAATAAAACCCACTCTATTCAAATCGACTAGGAGAATAGCACATGAACAAAAACGAACAGCTGCAGCAGCTTAGAGCTGAATTAGCTCTGGGCGGAGGCGAAAAAAAGATAGACTCCCAGCACGCCAAGGGCAAGCTGACAGCCAGAGAGCGTCTTAAACTTCTCTTTGACGAGAACAGCTTTGTCGAGCTCGATGCATTCGTCACCAGCAGATGCACTGATTTCGGCATGAAGCCCCATCCCGGCGACGGCGTCGTTACCGGCTACGGCCGCATCAACGGCAGGATGGTCTACGCTTTCGCTCAAGACTTCACCGTCAGCGGCGGTTCGCTCGGTGAATACCATGCCGAGAAGATCGTCAAAGTTCAGGATTACGCGCTACAGAACGGCTGCCCCATCGTGTGCCTTTGGGACTCCGGCGGAGCGAGGATCCAGGAAGGTGTCAACGCCCTCTATGGTTTTGGCAAGATCTTCTACCGCAACACCATTTCTTCCGGCGTCATCCCCCAGATCTCTGCGATCATGGGCCCTTGCGCCGGCGGTGCGGTGTATTCTCCCGCAATAACAGATTTCATCTACATGGTCGATAAGACTTCCTACATGTTCATAACCGGTCCGGACGTCATCAAGTCCGTGACCGGCGAGAACGTGACACAGGAGGATCTGGGCGGCGCCAGGTCGCACAACGCTAAAAGCGGTGTCGCGCACTTCATGGCGAAGGATGACGCCGCCTGCATCGAGCACATCAGACTTCTCCTCTCGTATCTCCCCTCCAACAACGCTGAACTTCCGCCCAGCTTCGCACCCACCGACGACATCAACCGTCTGTGCCCGGATCTGGACACCATCGTACCGGATAACCCCAACAAGCCGTATGACATGTACGCCGTTATCCGCAGCGTAGTCGACAACGGAGAGATCGTAGATGTTCAGCAGCTCTATGCGCCGAACATCATCACCTGCTTTGCCAGAATGGGCGGCAAGACTGTCGGCATAATCGCCAACCAGCCTAAAGTCCAGGCCGGCTGCCTCGATGTCAACGCATCCGACAAAGCGGCGAGATTCATCCGCCGCTGCGACGCGTTCAACATCCCGCTCGTCACCTTCGTCGATGTTCCCGGCTTCCTGCCCGGAACTGCCCAGGAATACGGCGGCATCATCCGCCACGGCGCGAAGATGCTTTATGCCTACAGCGAAGCCACAGTGCCGAAGATTACGGTCGTAACCAGAAAGGCATACGGCGGCGCTTACATAGGCATGTGCTGCAGAGCTCTTGGTGCGGATCTTGCTTTCGCATGGCCCACATCCGAGATCGCAGTCATGGGCGCTGAAGGTGCGGCAAACATCATTTTCAAGAACGAGATAGCAAAAGCGGAAGATCCCGAGCAGCGCCGCAAAGAGCGGATCGAGGAGTACAGAGAAAAGTTCTCCGGTCCGTATAAGGCGGCTGAGATGGGCTATATTGACGATGTTATCCTGCCTTCCGAGACAAGAGTACGCATCATCAATGCCATTGACGTCTGCGCCGGCAAGCGTGAGTCGTTGCCTGCTAAGAAGCACGGCAACATTCCGCTCTGATCCGCGCAGGAACCCGAAAAGTGAGGTGTAGTCAATGGACCTAATGGCCATGATGAAGGACCCTTCCCTCTTTGAACAGCTGTCTTTCGGTCAGAAGATGACAGGCGGCCTGTACACCATGATCCTCGGTCTCGGAATAACCTTTATCGCGTTGATAGTCCTTATGTTCGCGACCAAGATCATGCACGGCATAATGTCCCGAAAGGCCAACAAGGAAGCTGCAAAAACTGCCGCACCGGCTGAATCGCTCCCTACGACAGCCGCCGCCGCTAGAACGGCGACGGCGGCAGTCGTCGAAGACGACGATGAGATAATCGCCGTCATTGCAGCGGCGGTCGCTTCCCTGACCGGAGGCACCGGGATCGTCAAAAACATTTACCGTGCGCCGGTGGAATCCGGCTGGACGGCAAGCGGCAGAGAAGAGCTCTTCGGCAGCCGCAGAATCTCAATTCAGAAGAGGAGTTAAGTCATGAAGAAATACAACATCACAGTTAACGGCAAGGCGTACTACGTCGAAGTCGAAGAGGCCGGCTCCGCCGCCGCTCCGGCTCCCGCTGCTGCAGCCGCCCCCGCCGCTGCTCCCGCTCCTGCCGCTGCCCCTGTCGCTGCTCCCGCCCCTGCTCCGGCTGCTGCTCCCGCTCCCGCGGCTGCACCCGCCGCTGCCGGCGGAACAACGATCACGAGCCCGATGCCCGGCTCTGTTCTGATAGTTGCCTTCAATGTCTGCGACAGCGCAAAGGCTGGCCA
>JAEENW010000040.1 GCA_016283945.1 Bacillota bacterium | reverse complement strand
CCTCGCCAGCGGTTCGGTCAAGGGCGTAGGCCCCGCGATCGCCGAGGCCCTGATCAAGCGCTTCGGCGAGGACAGCCTGAGGATAATCAGGGACGAGCCGGACAGGCTCACCGAGGTCCCCGGCATAGGCCCCGTCAAGGCGAAACAGATAGCGGAGAGCTATGCCGAGAACCGCGGCTACGCGGATACCTTCATGCTGCTCTCCCCGCTCGGGCTGAGCGCCTCGGCCTGCTACAAGCTCTACAAGCTCTACGGCGCGGCGGCTCCGGAGAGGATACGCGAGAATCCCTACAGGCTGGCCGACGAGGTTCGCGGCATGGGCTTCAAGCGGGCGGACGCCATAGCCGAGAAGCTCGGGATAGCCAAGGACAGCCCCTTCAGGATAGCGAGCGGGGTAAAGGCGGCGATGGAGTCGGCTTCCGAGGACGGGAGCACCTACGTTCACGAAGGGGAGTTCGTCGAGAAGCTCGCGGGCTTCCTGGACGTCACCAGGGAGCAGGTCAAGGACAGCGTCTTCGACCTCACGCTCGAGGGCGTGCTCACGCAGGAGGATATAGAGGGCAGCCGCGCTCTGAGCCTCACGAGGATGAGCTCCGCGGAGAGGCGCGTCGCGGCGGGTCTTTGGAGGCTCTCGCAGAGCGAGCTCACGCATCTGTCCGGCGAGGCCGGAAGGGTCCTGCGCGCTATGGAGGCCGCGGGAGGCCCGAGGCTCTCGGAGCTTCAGAGAAGGGCGGTCGTCTCCTCCCTGGAGAACGGCGTCTTCGTCATCACCGGAGGCCCCGGCACCGGCAAGACCACCATCATAAGGGCCATACTCACCGTGCTCAGGGAGCAGGGCGTCAGGACGGCGCTCGCGGCTCCCACCGGCCGCGCCGCCAAGCGCATGGCACAGGCAGCGGGAGAGGACGCGAAGACCCTGCACCGCCTGCTCGAGGCGGGAAGCCGCGAGGAGGGCGACTTCGCCGTATTCGGGCGCAACGAGGACAATCCGATCGAGGCCGACTGCGTCATAGTCGACGAGATGTCCATGGTGGACATATTCCTCATGGAGGCCCTCATCAAGGCGCTCAAGCCCGGCACGAGGCTCATAATGGTCGGAGACGCCGACCAGCTGCCATCGGTCGGCCCGGGCAACGTGCTGGGGGACATACTCGCCAGCGGCCTGATCGAGAGCGTAAGGCTCACCGAGATATTCAGGCAGTCCGGGGAGAGCGGGATAGTCGTCAACGCACACGCGATAAACCGCGGCGAGCATCCGGTCTTCAACGGCCCGAGCCGCGACTGCTTCATGATGGAGAGGGACAGGGCTCAGGACGTGCTCGCCCTCATAAAGGAGCTCTGCCGCGAGCGCCTTCCGAATTACTACAGGGAGCTCGACAGGATCTCCGACATCCAGGTCCTCACCCCGATGAAGAAAGACCTCCTTGGCAGCGCCAACCTCAACCGCGAGCTTCAGGCGGTGCTCAATCCCCCCGCGCCCGGCAGGGCGGAGCTCCGGCTTGGCGAGAGGGTCTTCCGCGTGGGAGACAAGGTCATACACACGAAGAACGACTACGAGCTCGACTGGCGGGACATCCGCGACCTCAGCCCCGGTTCCGGCGTATTCAACGGCGACATAGGGATAGTCTTCGCGGCCGATCAGGACGCGGGGACGCTCACCGTCGACTTCGACGGCGAGAGGCGCGCGGTCTACGACTACCTCACGCTCGACGAGCTCGAGCTCGCCTACGCGCTGACCGTGCACAAGAGCCAGGGCAGCGAGTTCCCGGTCGTCGTCATGCCGGTCTGGAGCTTCGTTCCGGGCTTCACCAACCGCAACCTCCTCTACACCGCGATGACCCGCGCCAGGGAGGCCGTGGTGATCGCGGGCAGGCAGAGCGTGGTCAACGGCATGGTCGACAGCGTGAGCGTCGATTCGAGAAACACCGCGCTCGCATGGCGCCTCGGGCTCCTCGCGGAGCTGGAGGGCTGAGATGGGCGCGTTTGAGCGGGAGAACGCCGGACAGGGCAGGAAGCCCGCTGCCGCGGGAAAGGCCGGAAGCAGCGGACCTGCCGGAGACCGCGGACCGCTGCGCCGCTTCCTCTCCGCAGCTCTGGACATAGTCTACCCGGAGGGGCTCTACTGCCTCTGCTGCGGCGACATCATCGAGCCCTCCAGGAGGCACGGGATCTGCGACCGCTGCAGCTCCGAGATCTACTGGAATATCTCCGACCCGCTGGAGCGGGACCTGGACATGTTCAGCTTCGACGGGGTCCTTCCCTGCTGCCGCTACGGCTACCGCCCGAGGCAGATCATAAGCGGCTTCAAGAACGGAGGCCGCCCCTACGCGGCGAAGCCAATAGGAAGCCTCATGGGCGAGCGCCTCTTCATGAGCGGGCTCGAGGCGGACATCATCGCGGCCGTGCCCATGCACAGGGACAAGCTGCGGGCGAGGGGCTTCAACCAGGCCGAGCTTCTGGCCGAGCAGGCGCAGCTCGAGTACGAAAGGCTGGGCGGAAAAGGCCTCAGATACATACCCGGGCTAATGCAGAAGCCCGTCGCCACGGACTCCATGCGGGGCTCCGACGCGGTCAAAAGAAGGTCTCTTCTGCATACAAGTTTTTCACTATCTTCACAATATGCTGATATAATAATAAACAAGAGGATAATCCTTGCGGACGATGTCGTGACGACCGGTTCCACCGCCGATGCCTGTGCAAGGGTCCTTAAGGAGGCAGGCGCAGGCAGGGTCTACGTGCTCTGCTTCGCAAGCGGTAGCGGATGGTCGCCGCAATATGAAAGGAGCGATCTGATATGAAGATCAACATCACGAAGAAGAATCTGAATCCCGGCGAGGCCACGCTTCAGGCCATCGAGAAGAAGCTTTCAAAGCTCGACAAGTACTTCGCCAAAGATACTCAGGCTGATGTTGTGCTCACCAACATGAAGAACAACACCGTCAAGCTCGAGGCTACTATCAACGCGGACGGCCTCATCTTCAGGGCCGAGGAGACCGGCGACGATCTCAGGGGCTGCCTGGACAGCGTGGTGGACAAGCTCGCCAGCCAGATGTCCCGCTTCAAGAAGAAGCTCATCAAGAGCAACCGCAAGAAGGAAGTCGTCTACGCGGAGCTTCCCGACGTCGATACCGCCGCTCCGGAGGAGCTCGCGGTCGCCAAGACCAAGACCTTCCGCATCAGCCCCATGGCTGTCGAGGAGGCCATCCTGCAGATGGAGCTGCTCGAGCACAGCTTCTTCGTATTCAGGCACGCGGAGAAGAACAACGTCTGCGTGGTCTACAAGAGGAACGACGGAAGCTACGGGCTTCTGGATATAGAGAACTAGACAACAGAGGCGAAGCTGCCGGGGCAAACGCCCCGGCAGTGAACTCTGGAGGATATACCGCATCAAGGGGAGGCGTATGGATCTTAATTTAGGTGCTATACTCGCCGGCATGGGCTTCGGGGACATACTCGACATAGTGCTGATGAGCTTCGTCATCTACAATTTCCTCGGCTACATCAGGGATTCCAGGGCGGCCCAGCTCACCAAGGGCCTGGCCCTGCTCGTCGCTGCCTTTTTCATCACGGACATAGCGCACCTGTACACGGTCAACTGGGTGCTCGGAAAGGTCATGAACATAGGTCTCATAGCGCTGGTCGTGGTGTTCCAGCCTGAGCTCAGAAGGGCCCTCGAGTATCTGGGCAAGAACAAGTTCCTGCACCGCGCCAACATGGACCGAGAGGCCATCAACGGCCTTGTCGAGCAGATAGGCGCGGCGGTGGGCTATTTCGCGAGCATCAAGGAGGGCGCGCTGATAGTCATCGAGCGCGACATAGCCGTCAACGACGTCGCGGGCAACGGCACCATCATCGACGCCAGGCTCTCCCAGGAGCTGCTCGAGAACCTGTTCTACGTCGGATCCCCGCTCCACGACGGAGCGGTGGTCATACGCCGCGACCGCATCTACGCCGCGGGCTGCGTGCTCCCGCTCACTGAGAACACCAACCTCGGCAAGGACCTCGGCACCCGCCACAGGGCGGGCATTGGCATCTCCGAGGTCACCGACGCCATAGTCATAATAGTCTCCGAGGAGACCGGCATAATATCCATGGCGCAGGAGGGCAAGCTCTCCCGCTTCCTCGACGTGAGGACCGTGGAGAAGACCCTGCTGAACTACTACATGACCAAGCTCCCGAAGGAGAACGACTATTCAATGAAGAGCATCCTGGAGAACATATGGAGGAGGAACGATGAGCCGGAGCAAAACGCTTAACATTATCATCTCGGTCCTCGCGTCCGTGCTTCTCTGGATCTATGTCATTAACGTCGTGAATCCGCCCAGCACCATGACGGTCAAGGACATCCCGGTGCAGCTCGAGGGACTCGAGAACCTCGAGGCGGGCCATCTGACTATCGCGGGGGACGGCAGCTACACCGTCGACGTGACGCTCAGCGCCTCGCGCGCGGAGCTCGCCGGCATCTCCGAGAAGGACATACGCGCCACGGCCAGCCTCGCGGGGCTCTCAGCCGGGCAGAACTACATAAACGTGAACGTCAAGGCGCCCGACAGCGTCACCATCGACGACATACGCTCCCAGAAGATCCAGGTCTACATCGACGAGCTCGTCGAGGTGGAGAAGCCCTTGTACATCGCTCACAAGGACGCGCCCGCGGGCAGCGAGGTCACCGTGCTCTCCAGGTCTCATGAGGCCATGAAGGTCATAGGCGCTGACTCGCTCGTCAAGCTCGTCTCTCAGGTCAGGGTGGATCTCGACATCGATGGCATGGAGCTCGGTGACGAGAAGACCGAGAACCTCATCGCGATCCCGCTCGATGCCGAGGGCAACATCGTCCAGGCAGTGCGCCTGGAGAGCCCGTCCGTAGAGGTCGGGGTAGCCATGCACGAGGTCAGGACCGTTCCCCTCAGGGCCGGCTACGTCGGAGCTCCCGGGCTCGGAGCCGTGCTCAAGGAGGCCAGCATCCCGACCCAGGTCAATATCAAGGGGCAGCCCGACGCCGTTAAGGCGATCGAGAGCATCACCTCCGCCGTCATAAACATCGAAGGCATAACGGCTGACGCGAGCTACATCATAGAGTGCACGCTTCCCAAGGGCATCTACCTCGCCGAGGGCAGCGAGAACCTCAGAGCCAACTTCAAGGTCTCCCAGATGGGCGACATCAGCTTCAGCTACAGCCGCGACGACCTGCTGGTCAACGGCGCGCCCGAGGGCGAGCCCTACATGATCGACGACGTCACCGTAACGGTCACCGCCTCCGGCGAGCTCGACACGGTGCGCAGGATACAGGCGACCGACCTCAGGCCGTCGATAGAGCTCACGGGCATGATGAACGGCTACTTCGACGTGCCTATCAGGCTCAGCTACTCTCAGGAGGGCGTCACCCTCAGCGTCCAGCCGGGTACCGTCAGAGTGCTCGTGGGCGAGGTCAAGGAAGAGCCCGAAGAGAATGCCGGAGAGGATGAAGGCGGCGAAGTGCAGGAAGGCTCCGGAGAGGGCGGCGAAGGCGAGAGCGACTAGCTCGGAGCCCGCGAATTCCGGGCTTCACCTGCCTTACATTTTATGTCAATAAATGACATTTAATAACAATTCTATTTACATATCATGAGCGGATTGTTACAATAACTGAGTATGGTCCGCTCTTTTTTATTGTTGTGAAAGGGAGACAGTTATGAGCAAATACTTCGGCACCGACGGCTTCCGCGGGGAAGCGAACATCGATCTCACCGCGGAGCACGCATTCAAGATAGGCCTCTTCCTGGGCTGGTATTACGGCCGCGATCCCAGGAACGGCCACCCCGACGGGTATAAGCCGCGCATAGTCATGGGCAAGGATACCAGGCGCTCGAGCTACATGTACGAGGACGCCCTCTCCGCCGGCCTCACAGCGGGCGGAGCCGACGTCTACCTCCTGCACGTAACCACCACGCCCAGCGTCGCCTACGCCGCCAGGACCGAGAAGTTCGCCTGCGGCATCATGATCTCCGCGAGCCACAACCCGTACCACGACAACGGCATCAAGCTGATCAACGGCAACGGCGAGAAGATGGAGGACGAGGTCATAGACGACGTCGAGAAGTACCTCGACGGGCTCTACGCGCCGCGCGGCTCCAAGCTCCCCTGGACCGTTCCCTTCGCGACCGGCGAGGGCATAGGCAGCGTCATCGACCACTCCGCGGGCAGGAACCGCTACATCGGCTACCTGATCTCTCTCGCGACCGAGTCCTACAGGGACAAGAAGGTCGGCCTCGACTGCGCCAACGGCAGCACCTGGCAGATCGCCAAGAGCGTGTTCGACGCCCTGGGCGCCGACACCTACGTCATCAACGACCGCCCGAACGGCCTCAACGTCAACCTCGACTGCGGCTCCACCCACATCGAGGGCCTGCAGAAGCTCGTCAAGGAGCAGAAGCTCGACGTGGGCTTCGCCTTCGACGGAGACGCCGACAGATGTCTCGCGGTCGACGAGAACGGCAAGGTCGTCAACGGCGACGAGATAATGTACATCTGCGCCAAGTACATGCAGGAGAAGGGTACCCTGGGGGATTCCAAGGTCGTCACCACCGTCATGTCCAACTTCGGCCTCTACAAGGCGCTCGACGAGCTCGGCATAGGCTACGAGAAGACCGCCGTCGGCGACAAGTACGTATACGAGAACATGGTCGAGAACGATCACCTCATCGGAGGCGAGCAGTCCGGCCACATCATATTCAGGAACCTGGCCACCACCGGCGACGGCCTCATCACCGCGATCAAGGTCATGCAGTGCATGCTGGACGAGAAGACCACTCTCTCCAGGCTCGCCGACGGCGTGACCATGTACCCGCAGGTGCTCAAGAACGTCGTGGTCAAGGACAAGGACGAGACCATGGGCAACGAGGCGGTCCAGGCAGCCGTGAAGGCGGCCGCGGACAAGCTCGGAGACAGCGGCCGCGTGCTCCTCAGAAAGAGCGGCACCGAGCCCGTGCTCAGGGTCATGTCCGAGGCTCAGACCGCCAGAGCCGCCGAGGAAGCGGTAGATTCCATGATAGAGGCGATGAGGGCCGAGGGCCTTCTCGTGAGGGTGAAGTGATGATATTAGCAGAGAAGATTCCGACGATCGCGGAGCTGTACGACCTGAGCAACACCAGGGCGGCGGCCATTTTCGAGGGAAAGACCTACCCCTGGGAGGTCCTCTCCGAGATCAAGCAGTTCATACTCGAGCTGGGCAGGACCCTCCCCGAGGACGAGTTCGACCATCCCTCCGAGGACGTATGGATCGCCAAGGACGCGAAGGTCTTCCCCAGCGCCTACATAGGCGGTCCCTGCATCATCGACCACGGCGCCGAGGTGCGCCACTGCGCCTTCATCAGAGAGAGCGCCATAGTCGGCAAGGGCAGCGTCGTGGGCAACTCCTGCGAGCTGAAGAACGTCATACTCTTCGACAAGACCGAGACCCCGCACTACAACTACGTGGGCGACTCCGTGCTCGGCTTCCACGCCCACATGGGTGCGGGAGCGGTCACAAGCAACGTCAAGTCGGACAGAAAGAACGTGGTCATCAAGGCCCGCTGCGAGCAGATCCCCACCGGCCGCAAGAAGGTCGGCGCCATGCTCGGAGACTGGGTCGAGGTCGGCTGCAACAGCGTGCTCAACCCCGGCACCGTCATAGGCCCGCACAGCAACGTCTATCCCGGCTCCTCCGTGCGCGGAGCGATCCCGGCGAACAGCATATACAAGGACCGCGACCACGTGGTGGAGAAGGAGGCTGAAGAATGATCAACAGGCAGCGCATGCTTGACCAGTTCCTGGAGCTCATACAGATCGACAGCGAGAGCGGAAACGAGCTCGCCATGAGCGAGAAGCTCATCGGGCTGCTCAAGGCGATCCCCGGCGCCGAGGTGCGCACCGAGGCCGCGGGCGACTTCTACAAGACCAACGGCTGCAACGTCATAGGCTGGATCAAGGGCAGCCTCCCCGGCGAGCCCATACTGCTCAGCGCCCACATGGACACCGTCGTCCCGGGCAACGGGATCAAGCCGGTCGTAAAAGACGGCATCGTCAGCAGCGACGGCACCACCGTGCTCGCCGCGGACGACAAGGCGGGCATAGCCCAGATATTCGAGGCGATCTGCTCCATCAAGGAGAGCGGGACTCCCCACAGGGATATCGAAGTCATCTTCTCCGTCGGGGAGGAGCAGGGACTCTACGGAGCCAAGTCCATCGACGTAAGCAAGCTTCACGCCAGGCAGGGCTACGTGCTCGACACCGGCGGCCGCCCCGGCCGCATCGTGACCTGTCAGCCGGGTCAGTATTCCTTCAGCGCCACGATCACCGGAAGGAGCGCTCACGCGGGCAACCGCCCCGAGGAGGGCATCAGCGCCATTCAGACCGCGGCCAAGGCGATCGCGAACATGAAGCTCCTCAGGGTGGATGAGCTCACCACCTCCAACATCGGCGTAATCGAGGCGAACTTCCCGACCAACATCGTCCCGGAGTCATGCTTCGTCAAGGGCGAGGTCAGGAGCCGCTCCAAGACCAGGCTCGACGAGCAGGAGAGGCACATATATCAGTGCTTTGAGGACGCCTGCAAGGCCGCAGGCGCCTCTCTGGAGTACGAAAAGACCGTAAAGTATCTCTCATACGAAATGGACCTCAGCGCCCCTGTGGTGGCTGAATACGTCGCCGCCTGCGGGAGGCTCGGAGTTGAGCCCCAGATCGAGGGCGCCGGCGGCGGTTCCGACGCCAACATATACAACCAGTACGGCATGCAGTGCATAGTCGTAGGGACGGGCATGTACAAGAACCACACCTCCGCGGAGATCCTCAACATTGAGGAGTTCGGCAAGTGCGCGGAGATCATACTCGACGTGCTGACCCACTGATCCGGGCCGGCCTTAGCGCGGGACAGAGCCGCGTTGCTGCAGTGTGACCCCGGCTCGCCGGCGCCAAGACCGCGTTCCGCAGCGCCTGAACCGTTCGTTTAAAAAGCTTACAATATATAAATAGAAGGAGATCACCATGAAGATCATCATCGACACCACCGAAAACGTCGCAAAGCGCGCAGCTCAGCTCTACGTCGATCTGCTCAGCAGGAATCCGCAGGCCGTGCTCGGCGGAGCCACCGGCTCTACCCCCATTCCCCTCTACAAGGAGCTTATAAAGCTCAACAAGGAGGGCGTCATCAGCTTTAAGGACGCGAAGAGTTTCAATCTCGACGAGTACGTAGGGCTCGAGGGGACTCACGACCAGAGTTACCGCTACTTCATGAACGATAATCTCTTCAACCACATCGACATCAAGATGGAGAACACCCACGTGCCCTCCGGCATAGACATCAGCGAGCCCGAGAAGTACGACGCGGAGATCCAGGCGGCCGGCGGCATCGACATGCAGCTCCTCGGAATCGGCGTAGACGGACACATCGGCTTCAACGAGCCCGGAACTCCCTGGGACTCCCTCACCCACGTGGTCGAGCTCGAGCAGAACACCCGCGAGGTGAACGCCAGGTTCTTCAACTCCATCGACGAGGTCCCGACCCACGCCGTGACCATGGGCATCAAGACCGTCATGAACGCCAGGAGCATCATCCTGATCGCCACCGGCAGCAGCAAGGCCGAGATCGTCAAGAAGTTCATCGAGGGTCCGGTCACCACCGAGGTCCCCGCTTCCATACTCCAGCTCCATCCCTTCGTGACCGTTTTCCTCGATCACGAAGCCGCCGCTCTGCTCGAGAAGCAGGCCTAAAAGGGCTTGTTTCAGCCCCCGGCAGGCTCTTTAAGAGCAGCAGGCCGGAGGCT
>JAEENW010000039.1 GCA_016283945.1 Bacillota bacterium | reverse complement strand
TCTTGTTCTGCTTGCTGACAATGCAGGCGCCGACCTGCGTATTCGGGTCTTTGGACCGTTTGGCGGCCAGCATGGCCACTCCCATGAAGTATTCGTCCCAGGAAATGTAATCACTTCTTTTCCGGATTTTTACCATCTGTTTTCTCCCTGTCCCGCGCCTTATTCCCGCCTGCAGAAATCACCGCGGTTTCACGGCTTTATTTTGTTCCGAAAATCCGGTCGCCCGCGTCGCCCAGGCCCGGCACAATGTACCCGTGGTCATTCAGATGATCGTCCAGCGCGCCGACGTAAAGGTCCACGTCCGGATGTGCTTCCTGAAGCGCCCGGATTCCTTCCGGCGCGGCAATGATACAGAGGAAATGCATTTTAACACATCCGTGTTCCTTGAGCATGTTCAGGGCAGCCACTGCGCTTCCGCCGGTCGCGAGCATCGGGTCGACTACGAAGATCCTGCGCTTCTCGATGTCATAGGGCAGCTTGCAGTAGTACTCGTGGGGCTCGTGGGTGACGGGATCCCTGTAGAGTCCGATGTGGCCTACCTTGGCGTTGGGGATGAGGTCGAGCACTCCGTCGACCATTCCCAGTCCGGCCCTGAGGATGGGCACTACGGCGACGTCCTCGCCCTCGAGCACGTTGAATTCGGCCTTGGCCATCGGGGTCTCGATCTCCACCTTCTTGAGAGGCAGATCTCTGGTGGCTTCGAAGGTCATCAGCGAGGCGACCTCGCGGACCAGATCCCTGAAGTCCTTGACGGAGCAGGTCTTATCCCTCATCAGAGCGGTCTTGTGCTGGATGAGCGGATGATCGAAAACGTAAACTTTGCCCATTGTTTCCCTCCTTAGTTCTTATAAAACGATCGGCAAGATCTTTCTATCCTGTTTCAGCGGCCTGCGCCGTCCGGCTTGCGCCCGGGAGGCGGCACCGCGCGGCCTCGCGCGTCTTAGCCCAGTGCGTTGAGCATGTCCACCCTTCTCTGGTGGCGTCCGCCCTCGAACTCGGTGTCGAGCCAGATGTCGGTGAAGCGCAGCGCGTCCTCAGGGCTTATGACGCGGCCTCCGAAGGCGATGATGTTGGCGTCGTTGTGGAGCTTGCAGTACTCGGCCATGTAGTCGTTGGTGACTACCGCGGCACGCACGCCCTTGACCTTGTTGGCGGCGATGGAGATGCCGATGCCTGTGCCGCAGCAGACCACGCCGCGCTCAGCCTCTCCGGAAGCGACGGCTCTGCCGCACTTCTCGCCGTATATGGGGTAGTCGACGGACTCCGTGCTGTTCGTCCCGAGGTCCAGCACCTCGAAGCCTCTTTCGAGGAGATGCTTCTTGATGATCTCCTTGAGCTCGTATCCGCCGTGATCGCTCGCAACCGCAATTCTCATATCGTGCACCTCTGTGATCCTGTATCCCGCGGACTTGAGCATCCGGTTCATGACCGAGAACGCCACCGGGTCCGCCTCGTCGAGCGCCGCCGCGAGTATCGCGTCGGTCCCCTCGTCATCCTTTTCCCTGAGATCCGCGAAGAGCCTCTCCGCGGCCTCTCTTCCCGTGCCGTATACCAGCACGGCCGTCTTTTTGCCTTCGGCCCTCAGGGCTTCGGCGTCGGCCTCCATCCTGCGCGCCACGGTGTCCCTGCCGCCCCTGTAGAGCGTCATGTCCGCCTTGGGGGCGTAATGTTTGTACTTCATGCCCGGAGCCTTCGGGATGAGCCCCTCGGAGGGCTTCGCGAGCACCGCCGGGTCGTAGCTGCAGGGCAGGCCGAGCACGGCCTCTATCCTCTGCGGCGTTATGAGCCCCGGCCTCAGTATCTGCGGGAGCTCGCCCGTCATGTCCACTACTGTGGACTCTATGCCCCCGACGCAGGGCTGCCCCATGATTATCGCGTCGCAGCGGCCGTCCAGATCCTCCCTCACGTGCTCCCAGCGGGTCGGGCTGGGGCGCCCGGAGAGATTGGCCGAGGGCGCCGCGATGGGCACTCCCGCGTAGCTTATGAGCTTCTGCGCAGCCTCATCGGCGGGGAAGCGTATCGCGACGGTCTTGAGGCCGCCGGTGGTCTCGTCCGGGACGATGTCCTTCTTCGGCAGGACTATGGTCATCGGGCCGGGCCATATCGCCTCGGCGAGCTTCTTCGCGTTCTCGGGGAATTCCGCGGCTATGCTCTCCACCTGGGAGATGTCCGAGATGTGCACTATCAGGGGGTTGTCGGAGGGCCTGCCCTTTGCGGCGTAGATCCTCCTGGCGGCTTCGGGATCGAGGGCGTTTCCGCCCAGGCCGTAGACCGTCTCCGTGGGGAAGGCGGCCAGGCCGCCCCTCGCGATGATGCCCGCGGCTTCTCTCAGGTCCTCGTCGGAGCAGCTGAGATATCTCGTCTCCATCAGATCCCCTTCATCTTCTCGGCCTGCTCGGAGGTGATCAGGGCGTCGATGATCTCGTCGAGGTCCCCGTCCATGAACTGGTCGAGCTTGTAAAGCGTGAGGCCTATGCGGTGGTCGGTGACTCTTCCCTGCGGGAAGTTGTAGGTCCTGATCCTCTCGGAGCGGTCGCCGCTCCCGATCTGGCCCTTGCGCTCCGCGGCCTGCTCGTCGTGCTGCTGCTGCTGATAGAAGGCGTAGAGCCTCGATTTGAGTTCGTTATAGGCCTTCTCCTTGTTCTTCAGCTGAGATTTTTCGTCCTGGCACTGGACCACGACTCCGGTCGGGATGTGAGTGAGCCTGACCGCCGAGTCGGTCATGTTGATGTACTGTCCGCCGTGGCCGGAGGCGCGGAAGGTGTCCACGCGGATGTCCTCCCACTTCAGGTCGACGCTGACGTCCTCGACCTCGGGCATGATGGCCACGGTGGCGGCGGAGGTGTGGATCCTGCCGGCGCTCTCGGTCTCGGGCACTCTCTGCACCCTGTGGACGCCGGATTCGTACTTCAGGCGCGAGAAAGCGCCGCGGCCGATGATCCTGACCACGGCCTCCTTGACGCCGCCTATTCCGGTGTCGTTTATATCGGTGAGCTCAGTCTTCCAGCCCCTGCGCTCCGCGTAGCGGGTGTACATGCGCAGCAGGTCCGCGGCGAACAGGGCGGCCTCCTCGCCGCCGGTGCCCGCGCGCAGCTCCAGGTAGACGTTCTTCTCGTCGTTGGGGTCCTTGGGGAGCAGGAGGATCTTGAGCTCGCCCTCGAGCACGCTGATCTTCTCCTCGAGGTCGGAGAGCTCCATCTTGGCGATCTCCCTCATCTCGTCGTCGAGGTTCTCCGAGAGCAGCTCCTTGGTGCTCTCGAGGTCTTCGGCGGCCTTCTTGTACTCCCTGTATTTGAGGACTATGGGCTCGATATCGCGCATCTCCTTCATGAGCTTCTGCCAGCGGCTCTGGTCAGCTATGACGGCCGGATCGGATACCGTGAGGCTCAGTTCCTCGTATTTCTGCAAAATGAAGTCGAGCTTTTTGAACATATTTGTCCTTCCTTTACTTAAACCGAAAAATTATACCACGGCGGGGGTGTAGAGTTCAATAAAAGCATGTATAATGTCCCTATCGATTTAAGATTGTAAGGGAGGTAAGACATGATCTCTTTTTCCAGCGACTACATCGAGGGCTGCGCGCCCGAGATACTCGCGAGATTCGCTGAGACGAACCTCGTGCAGCAGACCGGCTACGGCGCCGACATCTGGTGCGAGTCCGCGAAGGCACGCATCCGCGAGGCAGTAGGCAAGCCCGAGGCCGAGGTGTTCTTCATCTGCGGAGGCACCCAGACCAACATGATCACCATTGACGCCATGCTGAAGAGCTTCGAGGGCGTCGTCTCCGTGACCAGCGGCCACATCAACGGCCACGAGGCGGGAGCGGTCGAGGCCACCGGCCACAAGATCCTCCAGCTGCCCGAGCACGACGGGCTCATGGACGCGGGCGAGCTGAAGAAGATGCTCGCCGATTACTTCGGCGACCACTCGATCGAGCATCTCGTCAAGCCCGGCATGGTCTACATCTCATATCCGACCGAGTTCGGCACCCTATACACCAAGCAGCAGCTCCAGGAGCTCGCCGACATCTGCCACGAGTACGGGCTGCCGCTCTTCGCCGACGGCGCCAGGCTCGGCTACGGACTCGCCTCCAGGGCCTGCGACCTGACGCTTAAGGAGTTTGCCGACATAGTCGACGTCTTCTACATCGGCGGGACCAAGGTCGGAGCGCTCTGCGGAGAGGCTCTGGTATTCAGCGGCATCCCCGCTCCCGAGCAGTTCTTCACCCAGATCAAGCGCCGCGGCGGCATCATGGCCAAGGGCCGCGTCGTGGGCATCCAGTTCGACGAGCTGTTCAGGGACGGGCTCTACATGAGGCTGTCGGAGCACTGCATGGAGATGGCCGAGCTGCTCAAGAAGACCTTCGTGGAGAAGGGCTATGAGCTCCTCGTCGATTCCCCGACCAACCAGCAGTTCGTCATCATGGACAGGGCCAAGGCGGAAGAGCTCTCGAAGGAGGTCGTCTTCTCTCACTGGAGCAACGTGGACGAGAAGCGCGCTGCCTACCGCTTCGTGACCAGCTGGGCGACTCCGAAGGAGAACATCGAAAAGCTGGGAGAGCTGCTGTAGGAGAGCGCAGCGGCCCCGCCGGACCGGCCGCGGCGCTCCGGCGAACGGGCCGCGCGTAAGAGGTGGATCCCGTATGTAAACGAACGTTTATAAAACGCAAAAGGGCTTGCAACTGCAAGCCCTTTTAGTATGCTATGGATGTGTGAACGGGCGTTTGCGCGCCCGTGAAAGACGCTCGTTTACGTCATCTCTTCAGGCTGTCCCTGTAGTAAGCCCTGACTCGCTCAAGTATCTCGGCGTTGTCCCTGCGGCCGTCGTCCTTCGCCCTGAGCCCGAGCATCACGGCTCGAAGCTTTTCAGCCGCGGCGTCCGCTTTCTCCTGCCAGCAGCTCCCGGTACCCCAGGTCTTTCTGCCTCCGATGAGGGTGAGGTCCGCGCAGCCGCGGGACGCTCTCTGAACGGTGAGCGCGAGAGGATCGACGTCCGGATCCGCGTAGGGGAAGGCGACCTTCTCCATGTTCAGGCAGACGAGGTCGGCGTTCCTGCCCGGGGCGATGACTCCGGGCGAGAGCTCCCCCGCGGAGATCTTCGCGCCCTTGGAGGTCGCCATCCTGAGAACGAAGAGCGGGTCGACCGCGGCGTCCACTCCGCTCTCGCGGTCGTTGAGCCAGACTACGCGCATCTCGCGCAGGAAATCCTGATCGTCGTCTATGGTGCAGCCGTCCATTCCTATGCCGGCGGTGATATCCAGCCTGGCTGCCGTCCTCAGGTCGAAGCTCCCGCTCCTGAGGCGCAGGTTCGACGAGGCGTTGTTCACCAGGACCGCGCCGCTCTCCTTTATGAGCTCGAAGTCGCGCTCCGTGAGCCACACCGCGTGCCCGAAGGACACCCAGGGTCCGAGGAAGCCGATCTCGGCGTAGTGCTCGATGAAGCTCTTTCCCCAGGTCCTGCGCGCGTACTCCGCCTGATACTTCGTCTCGAGCAGGTGGAGGTGGATGTGCATCCCGCGCTTCATCGCGTATTCCTTCATCGCCATGAGCGACTCGTCGCTGCACCACTGGCCTCCGTTGGGGTGGAGCTGGATCTCGGTCCAGCCGGCCGCGATCTCGTCCTTCAGCTCCTCGGCCGTCGCCTCGATCAGCTCGAAGTATTCTTCGATGGTCATTATGCGGTCGCGTATGCTGCCGCCGAAGGAGCTTCTGAGAGGCTCCGGGAGGCTCGCCAGGAACTCGTCCCTCCCGTAATAGATCTTCTTGTTCTGGTCGATGAAGAGGGGGCAGAGTATGCTCCTCAGTCCGCCAGCGGCGTAGCCCCGCGCGGCGGCGGCGAGCTCGTCCTTCATCGCGGAGAAGCTGTTCGGGTTGTGGCTGTGCAGCACGGTCCCGACTCCGCAGGCTGCCATGCGCAGCGCGTCGAAAAGGCAGGCGTCGAAGTGGGGTATGGGCGCGAGCTTGTTCAAGTCCTGCAGCCAGACCTCGAGGGCCTGGTCCGGGACCATCATCGAGCTCGGCGTGATCCCGCGGCCGTGGTCGTGAGCGTCGGTGAAGGCGGGCATGAGCAGCCAGCGATCGTCCTTCAAAAGCTCCGCTTCGGGGGCCGATGCGCGCAGCTCGCCGGCGCTTCCCAGCTTTTTGAAGCGCCCGCCCCTGATCAGGACCGCGAGGCCCTCCGAAGCTCTGCCGGATACACCATCCCACAGCCATCCGGGCTGTATTATCAATGCTTTATCGTTATTAGACAATTTAATGATCCTCCTGCGTTTCGACGCTCTTTCGGGGCCCGGAACGCCGTTTCCGCGTGGCTCTTTCGGGGCTCCGGAAGCCTCTTTCCGGGGCGCTCTTTCCCGTACAAAAACGCGGCGCCCGGCGGGGACTGAAGCCCCGCGGACGCCGCGAATATATCAGATCACTCCGGTCTCTTGTAGTTGAGGTAGAGGGCGGCCTCGGTGCCTCCGTCCACGACTATGGCCTGGCCGGTGATGGCTCTGGCGTCGTCGCTGGCGAGGAAGAGGGCGGTCCTGGCGATGTCCTCAGCCTGGATCAGGAAGGGCGCGGGCTGATAGGTCCTGAGGAACCTGTCTCTGGCCTCGCCCTCGAAGCCCTTGTTCAGCGGGGTGTCGACGAAGCCCGGGCAGATCGCGTTGCAGCGGATGTTGCTGCGCGCGAAGTCGATCGCGACCGACCTGGTGATGGCGAGGGCTCCGGCCTTGGCGGCGCTGTAGCCGAGCTTGTTCGGCGTGGGCCTGATGCCGTAGGTGCCGACGAGGTTGAGGATGACTCCGCCTCCCTGCTTCTCCATGTAGGGGATGGAGTACTTGCAGCCGAGGAAGACGCTGTCCATGTCGAGCGCCATGACCTTCCTGTAGTCCTCGTAGCTGGTAGTGACGGCGGTGCCCATCGGGCTTATGCCGGCGATGGTGAAGAACACGTCGATCCTTCCGAAGGTCTCGACTATATCGGCGAAGAGGTTCTTCATCCCTTCCTCGCTGGTGATGTCGACGGTGTAGGCCTTCGCCCTGCCGCCGGCCGCGGTGATCTCGTCTACGGTAGCCTGGGCGGTGACGGGGTTGATGTCGATGACTGCTACGGCCGCGCCCTCTTCGGCGAAGAGCTTGCAGGAGCATTTGCCCATTCCGGATCCGCCGCCGGTGATGGCGACTACCTTGTTCTCAAATCTTTTCATGATCGTTGTCCTCCTTGAAGACGGTCTTTGGAATATTCGCGTATATATAATACGCTAATCGCGCCTCGGAATAAAGTGCAAAAGGCGCAAAAAAGCGGCCCGCGCAGGCGCGGGGCCGCATGTTTCGCAATATAAAGCCCCGCGCAGGCGCGGGGCCGTTTTCTCTGTCTGTTCAGTTGTGCGGGGAGTCTCCTCCCGCCCGGCTGCCCGCGAGGGACTATTCCTCTTCCTCCTTGCCGGAGCATTTCCAGGAGAACTCCTCTTCCTTTGCCTCCTCGGCGGCTGGCTCGGGGCTGAAGCTCTCCGCGGGAGCTTCCGCGGTCCCGGCGGGCTGGGCGGCTTCGGTCTTGCCGTTTCCGCTGAGCTTGAGCTCTCCGAGGAACTCGCTGCCGTCGTCGGTCTTGAGGTATCTGGTCAGAAGGGTGCCATCGGTCACCGCGGTAGGCGAGAAGCTGGAGCGCTCGCTCACGACGAGGTTGCCGTTGATGCGTCCCTGGCTGTCGAGATCCTTCATGTTGGCGTCGCCCTTGAGGCTCGCGCCCTCGGTGATGCGGATGAGCGCGCTGCTGTGTATATCTCCCATAACGCTGCCGTTGATCTCCATGGGATCCTCGGTCTCGAAGTTGCCGTAGAAGGTGATGCCCCTTCCTATGGTGGTCCTGCGAAGGGGGAGGATCTTCTCGGGGGCCTTCTCCTCGGGCTCTTTGACCTCGGGGACCTCGGTCACGGGAGCCTGAGGCTCGGGTTCCGGCTTCTTCTTGCTGAATAACATGTCTATGTCCTTTCCCGGCGCGGCTTTGGGGCTGCGCCGCCGTAATTCTCGAATATCTAATAGATTTTACAACAGGGAGCCGCGCTTGAAAAGAAAAAATATTTTATTAGCTTCCGCGGGGTAGTATAATCAGCTATATTTTGCACGGAGGAAGCTCATGTTCGGAATATTTACGGGAGTAATAGTGAACGCCGCGCTCGTGGTGCTCGGAAGCGCCGCGGGCTGCCTCTTCAAGACCGACAGGCTGAGGCAGATAGGGGACAGGGTCCTCCAGCTCTTCGCCTGCTTCGTCATGGTGCTCGGGATCAGCGGAGCCATACAGCTGATGCGCCCGATCTACACCCTGATCGCGATCGTGATAGGCACGGCCGTGGGCGAGAGCATAGATATCGACGAGAAGTTCACCCGCCTGGGCAACTGGTTCGAGGCTAAGGTCTCGGGCAAGGGCAGCTCGAGCTTCGCGCGCAGCTTCATCTCCGGCGCTCTGCTCTTCTGCATAGGCTCGATGACCATCATGGGCGCCATCGAGGCCGGCCTTCGCGGCGAGCACACCATCTATTACACCAAGAGCCTGATCGACATGGTTTCCGCCGCGACCTTCGCCATGGGCTCCGGCATAGGCGTCGCCTTCTCCGCGATCCCCCTCGTTATCTACCAGGGCCTCCTCGTGCTCGCGAGCAGCCTTCTTGGCGACGTGCTCAGCGCCGAGACCATCGCCATGAGCTCCCAGATCGGAAGCCTCATACTCATCCCGCTCGCGCTCAACCTCCTCGGCGTCACCAACGTGAAGGTCGCGAACTACATCCCCGCGATGTTCGTGCCCTTCGTCTGGCAGCTGATAAGCTCGTTCATATAGGAGAGCGGTCCGAAAAGCGCTCAAAAGAGCGCCATTTTCAACAAAACGGTATAGATTTTTGGCAGAGCCTTAGTGTATTATATTAAAGTTAGCACTGAGGCTCTTTTAGTTATGAACAACAAAAAAGCTCTTGGA